>CBFDCX010000014.1:0-16471 GCA_965603415.1 uncultured bacterium | reverse complement strand
AATATAGTTATTACACCAAGAAGGATCGGAGTAACACTGAAACCGAGGGTATATACTGTAATAAAAGTAAATAGCATTGTTATAGATATCAGAATAATTCTTATGATGCAGTTTAGTTTAAAATTCCTATAAATCATATTTACCTAACCTTCTGTACAGGGAAGCTCTGGTAAGTCCCAGTTCTTTAGCTGCTGCACTTATATTACCGTTGTTTTTGCGTAAAACGCGCTGAATCACTTCCTTTTCAACTTCTTCAATATTGTAAGATTCAAAGCTATTTTCCGTATTTAGATCACTTGGTTTTGTTAGCATGAAATCTGTTGGTTGTAGAATGTTCGAATCGCTTAATATTACTGCACGTTCCACGGAATGCTGTAATTCACGAACATTACCTGGCCAATTATATTGTTCCATCTTTCTTAATGCAGCAGATGATATTCCTTTTATATTTTTCTTATATTTTACCAGATTCATTTTTAAGAAATGTTCTGCCAATGGCTTGATATCTTCAATTCTCTCTCGAAGTGCAGGAAGGTGAATTTCTACTGTATTGATCCTGTACAAAAGGTCCTGCCGGAACTCATTTTTCTTTGCCATTTGGTAAATAGGCAGGTTGGTAGCACAGATAAGCCTTACATTAATCGAGTGGGAACGGTTAGATCCCACACGAGTTACTTCTCTTTTTTCTATTACCGTTAACAATTTAGATTGCAAAGGCAAAGACAAATTGCCTATCTCATCCAGGAATAGAGTACCCCCCGAAGCAACTTCAAAGCGTCCGGGTTTATCCTTTTTTGCATCGGTAAAAGAACCTTTTACATGTCCGAATAACTCGCTCTCGAAAAGAGTTTCGCTTATTGATCCCAGATCCACACTCAAGAAGACTTCATTACTTCTAGGTGAATTTCGGTGCAGCGCTCGAGCAACTAGTTCTTTTCCCGTTCCATTCTCTCCCAGAATGAGTATGTTGGCATCGGTTGAGGCAACTTTCATGATAGTACTGATCACTTTCTGCATTTCTTGAGAATTCCCTATAAAATCATGGAAAGGTTGGTCCATAGTTGCGCTCAATTCTTTTTGTTTCATGCGTAAATTGTTTGCTTCTAATAGAGAACCACGTAACTTTAAAGCAGAAGATAACGTTGCCAGAAGTTTTGCATTCTGCCATGGTTTCAATACAAAATCTACGGCTCCAAGCTTAATAGCTTTTACTGCTTTCTCCACATCACCGTAAGCTGTAATAAAAATAACTATTATAGAAGAATCTATCTCCAGAATCTTATCCAACCAGTTGAAACCTTCCTGCCCACTAATAGAATCTTTGGTGAAATTCATATCCAGCAGTATTATATCATAATTTTCTTTCTGCATCAATTCAGGAATTTTATTCGGATTGTGTTCGGTATGGATGATTTCAACATGACTTTTTAATAGCAATTTTAAACTAAAAAGGATGTCTTCATTATCGTCAACAGCCAATATCTTTCCAAACTTTTTATTCATAATAACTCCAAAATATTTAAATTCATGATTTTACAAATTTATTGCAAACATTTATCCGTCAATAAAAAACTGTCCGCTACCGAACACATCCTGGTTCATAATCGAACACTAAATTCAAACTTATGATTTGCTAACTCTTTGTATTATAATAATTTACCGTTTGGCACACTATTTGCAGTAAGGTAAGTTGTGAAAAGAAAAAGGAGTTTGTATGGATCGAAAGATTGAAAAGAAAAAGTGGACGCCAAAAAAGATAATCTGGTTATCTATTGGTGGGATCTTTGTATTTTTAATTTTATACAATTTAATATTTGGAGATCATAGTGCCAAGTTCAATGTTCAAAAAGAACGGATTTCCATTGAAGAAGTTAAGAAAGCTCACTTCCAGGATTATATCACAGTAACCGGAACTGTTGAACCCATAAGTACAATTTTTCTGGATGCAATGGAGGGTGGACGTGTAGAAGAGATTGTCACGGAAGAGGGTACGATGATAAAAAAAGGAGATGTGATACTCCGTCTCAGCAACACAAATCTCCATCTCGAAATAATGAATCGGGAGGCAAATTTAGCTGAACAAATAAACAACTTACGAAATACCCGCCTTTCAATGGAACAAAATAAATTAAGCCTTACCAGACAATTACTTGAACTCGATTATCAGTTAAACGTTCAGAAACGCGATTATGAAAACAGTAAGGACCTTTTTAGTAAGAAATTTATTTCAGACAAAGAATTTGAAGAACAAAAGGAATATTATGAATATCTGTTTAAAACACGAGAGCTGGTAATTGAAAATCAGAAAGCAGATTCACTTTTCCGTGAAATTCAAGTTGCCCAATTGGAAAACTCAGTTGAACAAATGCAGCTTAATCTGGAATTTGTAAGAAAGAAATTGGATAACTTAAGCGTTAGAGCACCGGTAAGTGGTTTGCTTGTTAGCGTTAACGCAGAAATAGGTGAAGCGAAATCGAGTGGACAAAGACTTGGTCAAATACATGTATTAGATGAATTCAAGATCCGTCTGGAAATAGATGAACATTACATTTCACGCGTTCATTCAAACCTGATCGGAGAATTTGATTTTACAGGAAAAACATATAAATTACAAATTAAAAAAATATATCCCGAGGTTCGAAATGGTCGCTTTGAAGTTGACCTTGTTTTCACAGAAGATGTTCCGGAAAGAATTAGAACTGGTCAAACATTCCGTATAAAATTAGAACTTGGAGAATCCAAAATGGCAATTCTTGTTCCGCGTGGTGGATTTTACCAAAGTACTGGCGGTCAATACATATTTGTGATTGATCCTTCCGAGAAATTTGCTGTGAAACGTGATATAAGATTGGGTAGAATGAATCCGAGATATTACGAAGTACTGGAAGGATTGGAACCTGGAGAGCAAGTTGTTATATCCAGTTATGATAACTTTGGAAGAGCAGAAAAATTGATATTGAAGTAACGCGGGAAGAGCTTTGAGCAAAGGGCAAAGAGAATGAGTAAATTCAGATTTGAAGATTTGGACATTTGGAAAATAGCAATCGAGATATTGGATATATGCATGGAGATTTCAGATATACTGGAACAAGCCCATCTTTATAAATTTGCAGAACAATTGAGAGCAGCAGGATTGAGCATTTCCAATAATATTGCTGAAGGCTCTGGTTCAAATTCTGATAAAGAATTTTATAGATTTCTAAATTACTCACGACGCTCTGCTTTTGAAGTTGCAAATATTACATTGTATCTGATCCATAAAACGATTATTGATAATAGTTGGAAAGCAAAGTTAGTTGATAAATTGGATACTTTATGCAGAAAAATTACGAATTTTCAAAAAACATTAAAAGGATAAAACGCACTATGCGCTAAGCCTTATGCATTTTCGAAAAAATTGAGAAAATAAAAAACGGAGGAAAAAATGATTAAAACTAACAATCTTACCAAAATCTACAGGACGGATGAAGTAGAAACTGTAGCACTGAACAATGTAAATGTGGAGGTAGCCAAAGGTGAATTTGTAGCCGTTATGGGACCTTCAGGATGTGGAAAATCGACGCTTCTTAACGTAATTGGACTTCTGGATAACCCTTCTAATGGAGAATATCATTTCAACACTCAGGAAGTTTCCAAATACACCGAAAGAATGCGTACAAACCTTAGAAAATCCAATATCGGGTTCATCTTCCAGAGCTTTAATCTGATCGATGAATTAACAGTTTATGAAAACGTAGAACTCCCGCTTCTTTACATTAAAATGTCTTCTGCAGAAAGAAAGAAGAGAGTTAATGAAGTTCTGGATAGAATGAAAATAGCTCACCGAGCCAAACATTTTCCACAACAGCTTTCCGGTGGACAGCAGCAGCGCGTTGCTGTAGCCAGAGCAGTTATCACAAAACCAAAACTCATGCTGGCAGACGAACCGACAGGTAACCTGGATTCTGCAAATGGTGAAGAAGTGATGGATCTGCTTACACAGCTTAATGAAGAAGGAACTACAATCATTATGGTTACGCACTCACCATCTCATGCCGAATATGCCCACAGAACCATTCAATTATTCGATGGTCATATTGTTACTGAAAATATCAAGAAAGAATTCCATCTTTAATTATGAAGTACAACTAAAGTAAAGGGGCATATATGTTTTTAAATTACCTCAAGGTTGCTTTCAGGAACCTGTTACGAAAGAAATTTTATTCCACGATCAACATTTTGGGATTGGCTATTGGTCTCACATGCACAATCCTTATCGGATTGTTCGTTCTGAACGAACTTTCGTTCGATAAACATCATGACAAATACAAAAGGATCTACAGGTTGGAATCTCATTTCACCATCCAGGAATCGGATGATTTTTTTGCTGCAACAGCATTCCCGCTGGGTCCGGCACTGAAATTAGAATTTCCTCAGGATGTGGAAGAATACTGTCGCTTTATGACGATGGACAACAATCTTTTCCAGATCGATGATAAGAAAATATTTGAAGATAATATATATTTTGCAGATTCCACTTTAACCACAGTGTTTACTCACAGATTCATAAGCGGAACACCAGATGGAGCCCTGAACGATCCCAATGAAATGATTCTTACGGAAAGCTTTGCCCGCAGAATATTCGGTGATGAAGATCCTATCGGAAAAGTGTTGGAGACGGGTTATGGATTTGGATTCACTATCACAGGTGTGATCGAAGATGTACCTTATGATTCGCACCTTCGTTTCGAGGCTATTGGTTCCATGATCACTCTGGAAAATTTCTTTGGTAAGGAAAGATATCACAGCTTGGAAAGTGGTGCTTTCTGGAATATCGGTTTCTACAGCTACATCATGTTAACAGAAACAGGAAATATTCAGAATGTACTGGATGGATATCCTGCTTTTAACGAAAAATATCTCAAACCGATTGGTGAACAAATAAACGCAAAATTTCAACTTATGGTGCAGCCTTTGGCTGATGTTCACCTATTTTCACGTTTGACTTACGATCTTCCGACAGGTAATATTGCTTATGTTTATACATTTGGTCTTGTTGCACTTTTTCTATTGCTGATCGGTTGCATCAATTATATGAATATGGCTACAGCTCAATCTGCCAACAGGGCTACCGAAGTTGGCATCCGCAAAGTAGTGGGTGCTCAGAAAAGTTATTTGCGCAGTCAATTCCTGATGGAATCATTGATCTTAACTTTGCTGGCTTTACTTATTGCCCTCATTGCTACAGAGTTATTTCTTCCTGCTTTCAATGAGATCGCAGACAGACACCTTTCATTCAATATAGCAGAAAACCTGAATTTCTTTTTGGGGATCGTGGGTATAGCTTTGATCGTTGGAGTTGTTTCTGGAAGCTATCCGGCTTTTTATCTTTCATCATTTATTCCTGTGGAAGTACTGAAAGGAAAATTGGGAAAGAGCAAAGGAACATTGAGAAAAATATTGGTCCTTCTGCAATTTTCGATCTCAATCATCATGATAGTGGGAACTTTTACTGTGATTCAGCAACTGAATTTTCTTCGAGACAAAGATCTTGGATTTGATAAGGAAAATGTAATTGTCCTCACAGTGCGCGATACAACCGGTGTTCAGAATCTTGATGCATTTCAAGATGAACTGCTCAAACATCCTCAAATTATAAAAGCAGGAACATCTTCCAGTATCCCAGGACAAGGTGTGGGAATTATTGTTCAAAGATACGAAACACTCGATGGCACAATGGCAGAGAAAGGAATTAACTTTGTATTTGTAGATAACGATTATATCGATGTAATGGATATGAAAATAATTAAAGGTAGAGATTTCGATCCTGAATTATCTACCGATCTGGAAGAATCTATCATAATTAATGAAGCTTGTGCGAATGCTCTTGGCTGGGGTGAAGATCCGATCGGTAAGAAATTAGGTTTCGGTGCCAACCTGGATGGTACTGCTAATCGGGATACTCGTGTGATTGGAGTGGTGAAAGACTTCCATTACAACTCCTTGCACAACAAGGTCGATCCCATATTGATACTCCTTTCCGATCGTCCACTCAGAAATGTCAGCCTGAGGGTCAGACAGGAAAACATCGAAAATACGATAAACTATATCAAAGGAAAATGGAACGAGTTCTGCCCCACTTTCCCTTTCGATTATACATTTCTAGATGAAGATCTGAATGAACAATATATCGCTGAACAGAAGATCGGAAGAGTTTTCACCTATTTCTCGGTTCTTTGCATTTTCATCGCCTGTTTAGGATTATTTGGTCTGGCTGCCTACACAGCAGAACAGAGAACCAAAGAGATAAGCATTCGTAAAGTGATGGGAGCTTCTGTTTCAAGCATAGTTATCATTCTATCCAAAGAATTCTCTATCTGGGTAATATTGGCAAATATCATTGCCTGGCCGCTTGCATACCTAGCTTTGAAAAAGTGGTTGGAAAATTTCGCATACTCGGTGAATATTTCTATCTTCACCTTTGTTTGTGCAGGTTTAGTTGCCCTCATTATTGCACTGATCACAGTTAGTTTTCGAGCAATGAAAGCAGCACTTACTAATCCTGCAGAAGCGTTGAAGTATGAGTAGCCTCACCCTGCTAACCCTCTCCCCCTCGGAGAGGGAACATAAGAAGCCGCAGAAAGATGTAACGCAAAGCTTTGTTTTGTGAGGAGATAGATTATGTTCAAAAATTATTTGAAGATCGCTTTCAGGGGTTTTATCAGACACAAAAGTATGACCATTATAAACACCTTTGGACTGGCAATCGGAATGGCTGTGTGTATTCTGCTGCTCTTGTGGGTACAGGATGAAATGAGTTATGATAAATTTCATCAGAATTCCGAAAATATTTACAGTCTTGTGCAGGAAGGAGTTTGGAATGACGGCCAAACTTATGGTAATAGAACTATTCCCTACAGGCTTGCCCCGCTGATGCATGAAGAATTCCCGGAGATAACATATCATGTTCGTCTGAGAACGTTCAATGGAGCAATGATGCAAGTGGATGATAGAACATTTTATGAAGATAATGTGTTACTATCCGAAGTATCTCTATTCGATATGTTCTCCTTTGAATTACTGAAAGGCGCTAAAGAAGTTGTTTTCAAAGAGATACATTCCATTATCCTTACAGAAGATACAGCCCATAAATATTTCGGAGATGAAGATCCAATGGGAAAGGTCATCCGATTTAATGATAACATAGATTTCACCGTGACGGGAATTGCTGCCAATCCTCCCCGGAATTCATCAATCATTTTCAATTTGATTATCCCATTCGAGATATTAGGCGAAGAAAGAATAAATAGCTGGAGTTGGGAAAGTTCAGGTTACATTCAGTTGAACGAGAAAACATCTCTTCCAGAGTTTCGAGAGAAAATAAGAAACACGATCATTGATAATAGTGAAGACGGCGATACATTAGCCAGGATCCAACATCTTTCCAGAGTTCATTTATATAATCCCTTGGATGAACCCGAAAATCTGATCTTTGTCCTGATTTTTGCAGCTATTGGAATAATAGTTCTTCTTATTGCCTGTATCAATTTCATGAATCTTACTACAGCACGTTCTGCAAAACGAGCTAGAGAAGTAGGTATACGCAAAGTTGTGGGAGCCAATAAAAAGCAATTGATCGGACAATTCTTGAGCGAGTCGATCCTGTTAGCTTTCATTTCTTTGATAATTGCTTTCGTTTTGGTGGAATTATTTTTACCTGCATTCAATCAACTTGCGGGTAAGGAACTTTCGGTAGAGCTTTCCAATATTACCTTCCTTCTCAACCTGATCGGGATCACACTATTTGTGGGCATTGTATCCGGTAGCTATCCAGCTCTTTATCTCTCTCATTTCAATCCCAATAAAGTACTAAAAAGCGGAAATGCACACCAAACAAAGAACAGGTTCAGAACAGTATTGGTTGTCTTCCAATTTACAATTTCAATTGCTCTTATCATTTGCACAGCTACTGTATATAATCAGTTAAAATATATTCAGAATAAAGATCTGGGTTATACTAAGGATTATATCGTAACTATTCCCATGAATGCAGAATTGAGAGACTCTTTTGCTGCATTTAAAGTAGATCTGACTAAATATAATGATATTCTGGGAATTACAAATGCTTCTACTTCACCAGCTTATGTAGGTAATGTAAATCCGGCAATCTGGGAAGGAAAAGCAGATGATGAAAGGATTCTTTTCAATTTTTACTTGGTGGAATATGAATTTTTGGATGTATTTGAAATGAAAATTATTGAAGGAAAGAATTTCTCCAAGCAATATGTAAGAGGAGATGAGATAGTATATATCGTAAATGAATCCGCTCTAGAATTGATGCAATTGGAAGACTCGATCGGTAGAAGATTTGCAATGTATAATGAACAGACCGAAGGGACCATCATCGGTGTGGTAAAAGATTATCATTTTCAAACACTCACAAATGAAATTGGACCTATTATGATCACTACTCTGGACTGGTGGCGGGGAGAAGCATTTATTAAAATCAATCCAGGTAATGTGACGGAGACCCTGAGAATTATTGAAGAAAGTTTTAATAAATTTGCACCCGGTTTTCAGTTTCAGTATTCTTTTCTAGATGAAGATATCGATGAACTTTATCATGGATTCTACGAAATGGGTTCTATCATTAAGTATTTTGCCATTCTGGCGATCTTCATTTCCTGCCTTGGTTTGTTCGGATTGGCTTCTTTTATGACCGAACAACGAACCAAAGAGATTGGAATCCGTAAAGTATTGGGTTCTTCGGTTTCTACTATTGTTATACTGCTTTCCAAAGGTTTCACCAAATGGGTTCTTTTAGGTAATTTCATTGCTTGGCCTATTGCTTTTAATGCTATGAACAAATTCCTGGCGATGTTTGCTTACAGAGCGGAATTGAATATCTGGTTGTTTATAATTTCAGGATTGTTGGCACTAATAATTGCATTGGTTACGGTAGGTTATCAAACCATTAAAGCAGCAAATTCTAATCCGGTGGAAGCTTTGAAATATGAGTAATGTAACGCAAACATCCTGTTTGCGAATTTTAAATGAAAAATTATAAATGAGAAATGAAAGGAAATAGGAAAAAATCAATGTTTATAAATTATCTTAAAATAGCTTTCAGAAATTTAATGAGAAAAAAATTCTATTCCGCAATTAATATACTTGGTCTTTCAATAGGAATTACATGCAGTTTTCTTATTTTTCTTTTTATTCAATCAGAACTTTCTTACGACAAACATTATGAAAATGCTGATAATATTTACCGATTAGGAGTAGAATATAATATTGGTGGGAAAATAGATCGTTATTGTAATATTCCCAGACCTATTGGTCCCACTTTAAAAGCAATATATCCTGAAATCCTTGAATATACCCGTCTTTGTGGTGTAAATGGTTTAAGAACTCATAAAGCTATGATTGAATTTGAAGAGAATAAATTTATTTGTGATAAAATTTTTGCTGCAGATTCTTCATTTTTTAAAGTCTTTAAAAATGAATTTCTAAAAGGCAATCCTGAGGATGCCCTTGTTCAACCGAATTCGATAGTATTAACAGAGAGTTATGCAAAAAGGATTTTTGGTGTTCAGGAACCCTTTGGAAAAACTATTACTATTGATAATGAATATGAAATGAATGTAGTTGCTGTGATTAAGGATATCCCCGGAAAAACTCATATGGAATATGAAGCAATAGTCCCCTGGAATGTAGCTTACAGAGAGGGGGAAGAAAATGTCTGGTACGGATGGCATACTTATACTTATATTATGTTTCCCGACAATTATGATATAACAGAATTTGAAACTAAATTTCAGGAATTTTATGAAGAATATATGATTGAAACGTTTGAAAGGGCAAATGGCACTTGTGCAATAATTTTACAACCTCTGAAATCCATTCATCTTAATTCTAATCTAACATGGGAAGCCTATCCAAACGGAAACATTATGAACATTTATATATTTTCAATTATTGCTATATTCTTATTAGTTATTGCTTGTATTAATTACATGAATTTAGCCACGGCAAGATCGGCATATAGAGGTCGAGAAGTAGGTTTGAGAAAGATTTTTGGATCCTTTAGATCATCCCTGATCTGGCAATTTATTACAGAATCAATTATAATAGCATTGTTCGCAACGATTGTAGCTATTGGTTTAGCAGAATTAGTATTACCTTTATTTAATAACCTACTAGTAAATAATGTTGAAATAAATTTCATAAATAATCCTGTGCATATTTTTGGTTTACTTGGATTGGCTATAATCATTGGCTTCTTTGCCGGGATATATCCTGCCTTTTACTTATCAGCTTTTGTACCCATAAGAGTAATAAAAGGAAACCTTGAAAAAGGCTTAAAGGGTGCTTCTCTTAGAAAAATATTAATAGTTATTCAGTTCAGTATTTCAATTGCATTAATAATTGGAACTCTAATAGTGTTACAGCAAATTGATTTTGCAAAAAATAAAGAACTGGGTTTCAATAAAGAGAACATTATGGTTATATCCATTAAGGATACTTTAGTGGATAAACAGATTCAAGTAATAAAAGAAGAATTTCTGTCCAATCCAAACATATCAGCAGTGGCTACATCATACAATCTTCCAGGAATTGAACTGAACCATACAACTGTATATGCTGAAAATAATGAAGGTGGTTTCGACCCTGTTGGATGTCAATTCATGCAAATTGATTATGATTTTGTAGATTTGTTGAATATGAAGATTACTGAAGGAAGAAATTTTAATAGGAATATGGATAGTTCAATTTATGATGGAATGTTAATTAATGAATCTGCAATCAGGAAGTTCGGTTGGAAAGAAAATGCTTTGGAAAAAGGAATTTCTTTCGGTCAGGATTCAGAAGGAAATATTTTAAAGCTGAATGTTCTTGGTGTTATCAAAGACTTTCATGTTGGCTCATTACATAGTCTTATCCAACCTATTGTTATATTCTTAATTCCTGATGAGGGTGATGTTTTTTATAGCAGACACAAACGACTTTTTATTCGTTTGAAGAATGAAAATATTTTAGAAACTGTTAAACACGTTAGAGATGAATGGAGTAGAATCGATCCCAACAATCCAATAGATTATGTATTCCTAGATGATAATTTTGATAAATTATATAAAGCTGAAGAAAAACTCATAAATCTTTTCAGTTATTTCTCATTTATTACTGTGTTCATAGCCTGTCTCGGACTTTTAGGTTTGGCTTCCTTTACTGCTGAACAGCGCACAAAAGAAATTGGAATTAGAAAGGTTCTAGGAGCTTCAGTTTCTAATATAACCTTTCTACTATCAAAAGAATTTATCAAATGGGTACTCATAGCAAATATAATTGCTTGGCCAGTAGCATTTTATGCGATGAGCAATTGGTTGCAGAATTTTGCCTATCGTATTCATATTGGTTTGGGAGTTTTTATCCTTTCAGGAATTATAGCAATGCTGATAGCAATATTCACTGTCAGTTATCAGGCAATTAAAGCAGCAAATTCTAATCCGGTGAAAGCACTTAAATATGAATAGGAGAAAACATGTTTAAACAAAACATTAGACAAGCTTTCAGAGTTTTAAAGAAGGATAAATTCCATTCCTTCTTGAATATCATCGGTTTGGCACTTGGTTTGTGCTGTAGTATCCTCGTACTGCTCTTCTTGCAGAATGAATTATCTTATGACATGCATCACGAAAATATCAATCGCATCTATCGTTATGGTGTGAATATGACCATTGGTGGCAATAACAGTACACAACCAACCTGTAACGCTGCAGTAGGACCACTTCTTCAAAATGAAATGCCGGAGATCGAAGAATACGTAAGAATAATGAATATGGGCAAAGTGCTGGTGAATGCTAACGAAAAAAATCTTTATGAGAGCAGTCTCTTGATGGTTGATAACAGCATATTCCAGATCTTCACTTATCCTTTCATTTATGGAAACAGAGCAAATGCATTGGAAAGACCAAATACGGTTGTACTTACAGAAAAACTTGCAAGTAAATATTTCGGAAATCAAAATCCGGTGGGAAAAGAACTGGAAATTGATAATGATTTGTATGAAATTACCGGAGTAATTGAAAATTTACCTGATAATTCTGAGCTAAAATTTTCTGGTCTTGTCTCACTGAATTCATTTCTGCAATCGCAGAATCTTGATGATATTTATTCTCCACGTGTTTTGGGTGGAAATATGATGTTCTTCACATACTTCCTTTTTGCCGAGAATTTTACCCCCGAACAATTCACCGAGAAATTCCAAAATTTCTACCAACGTGAAATGGTTGAATATGATAGAATCAATTATATTGCAGTTGTAGAGCCTGTTGAAGACATATATCTAAATTCTACGATTAATAAGAGATATTCGGAAGCAAATCGTCGTTTCCTGTTTGGATTTGCTTCTATTGGTTTATTCATCCTTATTTTAGCCTGCATAAATTATGTAAATATGGCAACATCACGTGCCGGCAGCAGAGCCCGAGAGATCGGTATGAAAAAAGTGCTGGGTGCGCAGAAAAAACAGCTTATCAGCCAATTTCTCAGTGAATCCATCATTCTCTCTTTTCTGGCTCTTGTTCTTGGTCTCATGTTTGCTGAATTAGTTCTGAAAATAACTCCTTTTAATGAATTGATCAATAAAAATCTACAGATTGATTTATTGAATAATCCGATTTTGCTGTGCAGTTCAATACTCATCACAATTCTGGTGGGATTGATCTCCGGTTTTTATCCTGCGTTCTATCTTTCTCATTTGGCTCCGATCTCCTCTTTGAAAGGGAATATAAAAAAAGGAAAAGCCGGAATTTTCTTCCGAAATGCATTGGTTTCGTTTCAATTCATTATATCTATTACAGCTGTTATTCTAACTCTTTTCATGCGCCAGCAGATCGATTTTATGCAGAAGCTTGATCTGGGTTTTGAACAGGAAAATGTGTTAACCATTTCGACCGCAAATGAAGAACTTAAGAAAAATTTTACTACTTTCCGTAATATGATATTGAACCATCATAAAGTTGTTTCGGCAGGATTTTCCAGTACAACTTTGGGCTATGGACTTTCCGGTCTTGCTTTTGAATGGGAAACTGAAAACGGAGAGATGGAAATTCATGCTAACCCCATCTTGTATATTGACCAAAACTTTCTGGAAACAATGAATATTGAAGTTGTTGAAGGAAACAATTTCATCAATCCTCGTCAAGATGGTGCTCCCATCGACTTCATAGTAAATGAAGCAATGGTAGAATTTTTTGGCTGGACTGAACCGATCGGCAAAAAAACACAATTTGGGCAAGTGATAGGTGTTGTAAAAGATTTCAGATATGCTTCTGCTAGAGATGAAGTACGTCCTATGTTCATGCTCCAGCCGCGTACTACTCAAGGAATCTTGAATGTCCGGTTAAAGGGTGAGAATATTTCGGAAACGATGAAGTTCATCAAACAGAAATGGCAGGAATTTGCACCTGGATTTCCCATTAATTACTCATTCCTGGAACAGGATTTGGATGCTATTTATAAAAGTGATGAGATTCAAAAAAAACTTTCCGGTATCTTCACATATTTCTGCATTCTAATTTCCTGTTTTGGTCTATTCGGACTAATTTCCTACTCCACAATTCAGCGAACCAAAGAAGTAGCGGTTAGAAAGATCCTGGGTTCCAGTGTTCTGCAAATAATCGTAACGTTGTTCAAGGGAATTTTTACAACAATTGTAATCTCAGCAATTTTAGCAGGTCCTCTAGCCTATTTTGTTTTTAGTCTTTGGCAAAAAAATTATGCCAATAAAGTTAATGTAAATCCATTAATCTTTGGCCTTGCTTTCCTGGGAGCATTGTTGGCTAGTTTTCTCACTTCTGCATATCACACCACCAAAGTAGCTAACACAAATCCTGTAGAGGCATTGAAGTACGAATAATGTAACGCAAACATTCTGTTTGCGAATGTGAAATGAGGAATTGAAAAGGAAAAGTAATATGTTTAAGAATTATTTAAAAATAGCTTTTAGAAACCTGTCACGGCAAAAGGTTTTTTCTACGATAAATATCGTCGGGTTGGCTATAGGATTAACTTGTGGAATTTTGCTTTCCCTCTGGATATATGATGAGATCAGTTATGATAAATTTCATGAAAATGGAGAAAATATTTACAGGATTTTAGAAAACCAGAGTTATTCATCTCAAAATATGCAGGTTGCTGTAACTCCAGTTCCTTTGGCAAAATCAATTAAAGAGAGTTTTCCTGAAATAGTTTATGTAACCAGATTTAATCAGAGCTATAATCAAGTTATCAAAGTTGATAATAAAGAATTTTCAGTGAGTTATGGTGCTTTCGCTGATGAAGATTTTTTCGAGATGTTCAGTTTCCCGATTATAGAGGGTAGCGTCAAACCACTTTCTACTAAAAATTCAATTGCTCTTACCCAAGAAACCGCTACAAAACTTTTTGGTAATGAAGAAGCTGTAGGACAGTATGTATCACTTTTTGATCTAAACTTCCAGGTTACTGCAATTATACAGAATGTTCCAAGAAATTCACATCTTAAGTTCGATTACATTCTCCCTTTCCAGATAATGGTCGATAGGAATCCCAACATTGATAATTGGAACAGCAACTCGATTAAGACTTATATTCAGTTAGCAGATAATACTCCATGGGAACAGATGTCTGAAAAAATAAAAACCTATCTAAAAGAACAAGATGAAGGAGCATCATCGGAACTATATCTACAGCCAATCACAAAAACTTATCTTCACTCGGTAGGATTAGTTGCGGATTATGGAGGAATGGGGGATTTCAGATATATTATTTTGTTCGGTATTATTTCAATATTCATCATTATAATTTCAAGTGTGAATTTTATTAGTTTATCTACTGCGAGGTACACAAAACGAGCCAAAGAAGTCGGTTTAAGAAAAGTAGTAGGTTCTAAACGCAGCCAATTGATTTCACAATTCCTGGGAGAATCAATGATCCTTTTGTTGATAGCCTTAGGAGTTGCTCTGGTTCTGGTAGAGTTGTGCCTACCTGCATTCAATAATATTGCTGCTAAAGAATTATCGCTCATGTATTTCTTAAATCCTACAATGTTTTCCGGGCTTGTTGCTTTTGTCCTACTCATCGGATTCTTAACAGGAATTTATCCGGCATTTCTGCTTTCATCTTTCAAACCGGTAACTGTTCTAAAAGGTTCGCAAATTTCAGGTTCAAAAGGTTCACTGTTCAGAAAAATTATGGTTGTTACTCAATGGTCGCTATCCATCATTCTCATCATCTGCACGCTTATGATTTCCAAACAATTGCAGTTTATGAAAAACAAAAAGCTCGGTTTTGAAAAAGAGCAGATAGTCTATACAAATATTCGCGGATTAAATGAAATTGATGAATTGAAAGACGAACTTCTTAAACATCCCGGTGTAGAGAACGTCTCTGCAACTTCGGCACTTCCACACATTATTATGAACTCCACTTCCGGCGCAGTTTGGGATGGGAAGGCAGACGATGAAACGTTTCTCGTTCATTACAACATTGTTTACTACGATTTTATTGAGACATTTAAAATTGAAATGGCAGAAGGCCGCAGCTTTTCTGAAGAGTTTTCTGACGACACCAATTTCGGTTTCATTTTAAATGAGGAAGCAATAAAGCAGATGGGAATAGAGGATCCTGTCGATAAAAAATATTCTATCTGGGGAATGGAAGGGCAGATCGTCGGTGTGATGAAAGATTTCCATTTCAAATCGCTTCATGATCCCATCGAACCGATGATGTTTATGATGATGAGAGATTATCTGGAATACCTTATTGTAAGAATTGATACTGCAAATCCTGAGAATACGATCTCGTATCTAGAAGAAACAATATCCAAATTTGATCCAGAGAAAAAACACGAATTCAAGTTCTTCGATGAACGTTATGACACAATGTATCGTTCCGAACAGCAAATGGAAATAATATTGAAATTATTTACTGGTCTAGCAATTTTTATTGCTTGTCTTGGTTTGTTTGGACTTTCTACATTCATGACCCAACAGCGAACTAAAGAAATCGGGATCAGAAAAGTATTGGGTGCAAATGTTCCAAATATTGTAGTAATACTCTCAAAAGGATTTACTAAATGGGTGATCATCGCGAATCTTATTGCTTGTCCAATTGCATATTTTATCATAAATAAATTACTACAGAATTTTGCATATCGTGCAAATATAGGTTATAAAATTTTTGTTGTAACTGCAATTTCATCGATTATTATTGCGATCTTTACCATAAGTTTCCAAACTATAAAAGTCGCAAACTCAAATCCAGTAGATGCACTGAAATATGAGTAAAAAGGAGAAAACATGCTGAAATTAAAGGGTGTATTTAAGTATTATTCAAACAATTTTGTAAAAACTTATGTTCTACGGGATGTAGATATCGATATTGAGAAAGGTGAATTCATAACCGTGATGGGACCTTCCGGTGCTGGTAAATCAACTTTACTTTATAT
>CBFDCX010000013.1:0-17476 GCA_965603415.1 uncultured bacterium | reverse complement strand
GTATCATATTCATCTTCGATCTCACCGACGATCTCTTCCAGGATATCTTCGATAGTAACGAGTCCGGCAGTTCCACCATAAGAATCAATGATAATAGCCATACTGTTTTTGTTTGCCTGCATCTCAGCCAGCAGATTATCCACATCCATCGTTTCGGGGGCAAAGAAGGCTTCTCTTACAAAGTCAGAGGCTTTCATTTTACCCACATTATCCTTCTTTATCAGGTCATAAATAATGAGGATACCGATAATATGATCGAGATCTTCATCGTAAACAGGGAACCTGGTAAAACCTTTTTCTTTGGCAATGGATATTACTTCTTCTACGGGAGTATTTTTTTCAAATGCAACGATCTCGGTACGGTGAATCATAACATTTTCTGCATCCAGTTCGGTGAATTCAAGGGCTTCTTCCAGCATATCACGTTGATCTTCATGCAGAATACCATCATCCTTTGTCTCTGCCAGCATATAAGAAAGATCTTCGCGTGTTAAAATATGGAAACCGTTCTTTTCTGATAATTTGAACATTCTGGCTAAAAGAGAATTTAAGAGAGATACAAATTTTACAAAAGGCAGCAGAATAAGGCTGAAAAGCCTGAGAAGCGGAAATCCACGCGTAACAAGTTTATTAGGATTTTCCCGGTACAACGCTTTGGGAATGATCTCGGCAAAAATAAGCATAGCACCTGCAATGAGCAATGTGGCAGCACTTTCAGAAATATGAAAAACTTTTTTCTGGTTGAAAGTGTTTATGAGGAGAATGGAAAGTGAAGTAACTATGACAACAGAAATATTTGTTCCGAAAAGAGTGGTGCCGAAAAGTTTATCCGGGTTTTCCAGTACGCTCAATATCTGTTTTTTCTTTTTACTTTTCTTGGCCTGCTGCTCCATTTTCATCCGGTCAATAGAGATAAGTCCTGTTTCCATCCCGGAGAAAAAAGCAGACAATAAGAAAAAAATAACAATAATTATTAAAGAAATAATCCACATTTTAATTATTTACGATCTCGTTTTTATATGCCACTTTCAAGGCATCTATGAACTCATCGAGTTCACCGAGCAATATGTTATTCAGTTTATAAGATGTCAAATTTATTCTGTGATCGGTTACCCGGGACTGCGGAAAATTATAGGTTCTTATCTTGGCACTGCGGTCACCTGTTCCTACCTGTGATTTACGTGAAGCCGATATCTCAGCCTCGTGTTTGGCAATTTCGATATCGAGTAATCTCGAACGTAAAACCTTCATTGCTTTATTTTTATTTTTAAGTTGAGATTTTTCATCCTGGCAGGTTACAACTAATCCTGTAGGAAGATGGGTAATTCGCACGGCAGAATCGGTGGTGTTCACACTTTGACCACCATGCCCGGAAGATCTGTAAACATCTATCTTCAGGTCATTGGGATCGATCTCGATCTCCACCTCATCTGCTTCAGGCAGAACTGCAACTGAAATCGCCGAAGTATGAATACGACCTTGAGATTCGGTTGCGGGAACCCGCTGTACACGGTGTACACCACTCTCAAAACGCATGGTGCCGTAAACATTATTACCGGAAAGACCAAAGATGATTTCTTTAAATCCACCAACTCCGGTTTGACTTGATGAAAGCACAGAAAGTTTCCAGCCTTTTTTTTCTGCAAAATAAAAATACATCCGATAGAGATCTGCCACAAACAATGCGGCTTCTTCTCCGCCGGTTCCTGCCCTTATTTCTACAATAACATCTTTTTCATCGTTAAGATCTTTGGGAGATAGTAAATCTTCCAACTCTTCTTTTTTCTGTTCGATCTCTAATTGTATTTCGGTGTTTTCTTCCATTGCCAGATCTTTCAATTCTTGATCTTCTGTCTTTTCTATTAATTCATTGTGATCTGTAACCGTTTGCTCGAGTTCTATCATCAAGTTGTAACATTGCAAGATGTTTTCAAGTTCTTTAAAGCGTTTGGAAATCTTGCTATAATAGCGCCTATCAGTCATTTTGGCAGGATCGTAGATCTCTTTTTTCAGCTCTTCGTATTCTGTTTGAAGTGATTGGATCTTATCTTTTGAGATCATTACTTATCTTCGTTCTCGATGAACTTAACGTTTTGATATTTTGATGTATCCATCTCCAAAGCGTATTTCATAGCTATTATTGCCACTTCGATCTGTGCATCGTCAGGCTGCTGGGTGGTGATTTTTTGCAATGCAAGTCCGGGAGCGGTCATCAGTTTAACAAGCGGATGATGTATGTTTTTCCCGGATAATTTCAATACTTCATAGGAAACACCAGAGATAAACGGAAGCATCAGGAAATGATAAGCCAATCGCAACAGAACAGATGGAACTCCAAAGAAATAAGCAAAAATTGTATCTACGATCGAGAAAATAAAAATTGCGATAAGCAGCACAAAAAACATGAAGCTGGTTCCGCAGCGGGGATGCAGTGTTTTAAATTGCTGTACGCTCTCTGCAGAAAGATCGCTGCCATTCTCGTAGGCAAATACAGATTTATGCTCGGCTCCATGATATTCAAAGAGTCTATGAACATCTTTCAACCTGCTTATAATCCATACATACAATACAAAAAAAATAATGCGGATAGCACCGGCAAAGAGGTTGAAATAAATATTTTCTTTTCCCAGCTTCATCCATTCCGCTATCTGGTAAGGAAGAAAAGCAAAAAGAAGAAATGCCAGTCCAAAAGCGAAAATATAACTCAGAATTTCTTCTATTTTTTTGTGTGACTCTGATTTTTCTTTCTTCTTTTTATTAGATTTTTTTTCTTCTTCTTCCCAATCCAGTTCAGCACGTGATGCAGAAAAGTTCAGGGTTTTAATTCCTATTATCAGCATCTCGATGAGAGATACAAATCCCCTGATAACAGGTAAACCATAAAAACCCTTGCTCTGCGTTTTGCTGATAAATTTTTCTTTCTTCAGTTCAATGGAGTTATCTTTACGACGGATGGCAGTTGCTAGGTATTTCGGTCCACGCATCAACACGCCTTCGATAACCGCCTGACCACCAACTTGAATTTGTTTTTTTGTTTCTTTCATTAATTGTTCCCAAAAAAAACGCACCACAACAAATATGATTGTAGTTGTGGTGCCGAATATGTGTAAATTTTTATTTTTCTTTGTTAAGATTGTATCTTTGATTAAATTTTTCTACACGACCCTGTTTGGAAGCAGATCTTTGTTTCCCAGTATAGAATGGATGACATTGAGAGCATATCTCAACCTTATCGATTCCGGGACTGGTAGATCTCGTCTCAAAGGTGTTACCGCAAACACAGGTAACCTTTACCTTTTCATATTTCGGGTGAATTCCTTTTTTCATCTCTATCTCCTGCTACAAATAATAACCTCAAAATTCAGGAAAGCACTATTTTTTTCTAAGGTTACGCTGTCAACAGATTTATGCTTTTCAGGCATCTCCAAAAAAAATCAAAATTATTATGTTCTTTTTAAAGAAGTAACAGGATGATTTTTCACACGGAGATTAGCAAGCACTGATCTTCATTTATTCCGTGCCGTTTGCAATGGGAACGAGAACTTTCTTATACATTTTCTTCTGGAGTTTCTTTTTTCTTGAAGATAATTTTTATGAGTATACTTATTCCCCATAGAATGAGTATAAGCGGGAAGATGCCAACTGATCTTCCCATAAAGGCACACAATCCAGCTATTAAAGCGACTAATCCCAGAAATATAGTAAAGCCGTTTGTTCTTAAGCCCTTCATATATTTGATGAGATTCATGCCGAGAAGTATTATTCCAACACAAAACAGGAAGGTTCCCTCCGGTACCAGTTTCTCCGGGAAAAGCCAGATAGCTCCCAGCACAATAAGAAACAATCCCCAGCCGATGTTATCGAATCTATCAACGTCTTTTCTTCTTTTATCTTTGAAGTTTTGAATGTCGTTATTGCTCATCCTTTTCCTCCTTAGATTTGACTATACCGGTTGATTTGGCAATGATCCATAATCCCAAAATTATAATGACAATAGGCCAGCCGATCTTGAAAAAAGAGCGAAAACCAAAAGGGCCTTGTGCTAAAGATGATACGGTCATGATGCCACCTGGAATAAGAGGCCACCAGTGCGTTTTACCGTTATTCAACAGATCGATAACATACACTGCAATAAATCCAATTCCAATACCCAGGGTGCTGTGATGGGGAGAAATCCAGAAAAAATCAGAACCAAATGACCCTAATCCCAATCCAGCCAGAATACAGCCCGGGATGAGTAATCCATAAGCATTTTTATAAAAATACCAGGCTATAAATAATCCACCCAAAAGCAGCAAAAATTGATTTTCACCAAAACCTGCAAAAATATTAATTCCAGATAATGAAAGCCCTAAAAGTACTAAAATAAGACCTGCAACTAATTTTCCTTTTTCACTTTTTTTCATATATCCTCCTTTTTTTCATTTATTCTCCTATTTCATCAAAATCATCTTCATTAACTTGCTGAAAATTACCTGTTTCCAATTCCAGGTATTTATCGTATCCTGCTTGGGATGGTGCAGAGTCGTAAGCTTCTTTCAGTGTGATAGAATGTAATATCGAATCAATTAGAATAAGCATCACACCAAAAAAATATTTTTTCATTACTCCTCTTTTTTTCTTTTTCAAGGATTCTGCAAAATAGAGTGTTTTTTGTCTTCCTGACGAATCTTTCACGTTGTTCTTTGGAAGGATCTCCGCTTATAATGAGATTCTTCGTGAGAAAATTCTTTGAAGATTTCCTCAGAAAGACAGCCTTTTTCATTTTGCAGAACTCATGATTTCTTTTTCCAATTAAAAAACAGGAATTTCTTTTTGTAGGGTGAGTCTTTTTCTGCTTTCAGGATCTTTTTATTCATAAGCATCCACATAGCAGCAGTAAGAATGAGCAATCCGAAAGAAGAATATACCGGTATGAGACACACGTAATTAAAGGCAGCATGAAGAAGCATTGCCAGAAGAAGTCCGTACAACACGATAAAGCGATTTTTCTTTTTATCAAATTTGTATCTTCCCAGCGCATAACCCCAGATTCCGGAGAAAAGAGCATGTGCAGGTACAGAAAGAAAAGCCCGTATCAAAATGACATTGGAAAGCAGGAATTTAGCCTGCTGGTTGATCCTGAAGAGATACAATCCGTTCTCTATAGAAGCAAAACCTAGGGCAACTGCTGCTGCATACACGATGCCGTCCATCGGTTCACTGAAGTTCTTATTTCTATATAAATATGCCCATACCATCAGGAATTTGGCGAGCTCTTCAAGAATGGGAGCTGCTATTACGGCACTTACAAAATAATTCAATTTGAAAGGCATGTGGATAAAGATAACAAGACCTGCTGCAAGAATTCCCAGGAAATAAGAAACTAAGATCAGTTTCTTGGGTTCGGGCTCTAGTTTATCACGCTGGTAAAAATACCACAACCAGTAAAGTCCGGGGGCAAAACCTAATAAAATGTAATGCATTTTTTACCTCTTATTCGTCACATAGCTCCGGCTATGTGATGTAATTTTCCGTAGCTCTTGCTACATAAATTCTACCAATCAGTAATAACATCAAGCAATCCAGATTGTCCTTCATAATTCCTGGCACTGGAATATCTCCAGTCAGCAGGATTATCAATGTAACCTCTCCTTACAGGATTTTCATGAATATATTTCACCTTTTCTGTCATAATATCTACATTCTCGATCATTTTTGGATGAAATCCTTCTTCCCATAATTTATGTTTGCTGTGAGTGATTTTATTAATATATTTGAAGTTACGTAATAATTGTGGATGCGAGAAATTCTTTAAATAAACCAGAATTTCAGTAGCTGTGTATGATTTAAACCTTTGAATCTGCGTTTGCAGGATTTCTGATTTTGCTATTAAATGTAAATGATTTTCCATAATTACATAAGCGTAAATTAATAAATCTTCTTTTTGCAGGAATTTCAGACTTGAATAAATGATATCAATAATGTCAGTATTCATAAACAAAGGGTACCAATCTCTTATCGTGCAAGTAATATGATAAGGAGATGAAGTATCGAGAATTTTATATCTGTCTCTTCCCATTTAATTTTTCTCCTTTTATCTCGATGTTACTTGCTCTGTAGCTGGAGCTACAAACACCAACGATACATTCCATAGCGGGAGCTATGGAACGAGTTGGAACTCCTTTTTAGCAGACAATTATCACCAGGCTCTCATATAACCTAGGGATATTAGTATTCTATCCTCATGTTCACCTATTCCAAGACCAATATTGAAAACATTTTTCCCTCTTCTATAATTAGTCATACCATGAAACAACCCGGGCAAACCGATTCCTAATTTTAGGGATAACAGGGATTCTTCTTTATAGATATATTCAAATAAAAATCCTCCACCTGCTAGTAGCTTTTTACCCATTAAATTATCATATTCTATATTGATCACTCCCGCTTCTTCAGCTTCATTCATCCAATTAACATATTCACCGAATTCCCAGAAAGGTCCGGAATATCCATAAAACCCGAGCCTTGATTTTTTTACAGGAATGAAAAAAGAACTTGATAACTGTGGTGCAAATCCATAATAGGTTAAATTCTCGCCGGCATTTTCTTCAATAACTTCAATCGAATGATATCCAGCAAATATCTCGGCATGATAGGAGAAAGAGCCGTATTTGTAAGTGTGATTCCGCTGAAACAATAATTTTGCCAGCACATTCTCTTCACCAGAGTTAGAGGCGCCTGCATCTGTGATAGAACCACCCAAATAATTGGTGCTTCCCCTGCCGGGATTATTCAAGATGGAAGCAGGTTGCGAACCCATGTATCCATAAAAGTAACTGGGCAAACATCCCATCAGAGCTATGACTATATATAGCATAAACATAAACCGAAACTTCTTAACAAATTGAGATCTTTTCAGTTTCATTGTTTCCCTTCTTACATTTTAAAATAAACGCAAAACATATCATTCTGATGCGTCCGAAACGTTACGGTGCAATCCGGCAACTACCGGAATAAACCTGCTGTTTAATAATCTTCAAAAAATTTAAACCCTTCGACTCTTTCATGCTTTCACGCTTCTACGCTTTCACTCACCTACGCTTTTACATTACACACTATATTCTTGAACCTGGCGGGAGCAACACCATGAGAGAGATGCATACTTTGTCCGGGTTCACCTTTCCCGCAGTGGAATGTGCCGTGAAATTCCCATTCTTCCGGTCCGCAGATGCTATTGCAGGCTGCCCAGAATTCGGGAGTTATACCGTAGTAAGTTGGTTCTTTTACGATATGTTTAAGTTCGCCATTCTTGATTTTCCAGCCAATCTCGGTAGTGAACTGGAAATTATTACGGTTATCGTCGATGCTCCAGGTTTTAGTGAAATCGATGTAATAACCATTTTCGGTAGATTTGATCAGATCATCAAGAGAACCTTTTCCAGGTGCTAGGCAGAAATTCGTCATACGGATGAGTGGAATATCATCTGCAAAGGAAGCCAGCATATTGGAACTGGGCTGCACACCCAAAAGAGCAGCACATTCTTGAGAAGTCTGCTGATCCATCAGGATGCCGTTCTTCACAATATCCACATTTGCACCGGGAGTACCTTCATCGTCCACCAGGTGAAATCCCATTCCTCCTTCATTGGTGCTGTCACTGAAGATGTTCACGATCTTCGAGCCGTATTTGAAATTACCCAGCATGGCAGGTTTGATAAATGTCTTCCCTGCATAAGAAATTTCTTTACCGAAAATCCTGTCCGCTTCGGTGGCATGACCCACAGATTCGTGCAGTTGCAAAGCAAGGTGACCTCCACCAATGATGATATCTGCCCGTTCCTCTTCTATTCGTGGTGCATCCAGCAGTTTAATAGCTTCTTCAATTATCTTATCTGCATTTTCTTCCATTTTTACATTTTTCACAACTTCGAATCCACCGCGACGTCCATTCATATGACCGGGCCAGGTACGGCACATTGTTTCTTTGCCATCGGAAGCCAGAACGTACATCATGGGCATGGTATCGTAAACCAGCGAATCTACGAATGTTCCTTCTGTATTTGCAAATATTTTGTATTGTCTATAAAAAACGGTATAAGTGTATGAATACACGATCTTCTCATTCCCAACCAGTTTTTTTGCGATCTTTTCATGGTAATCGATCTTGAATTTATCATCCATTTGGAAAGGATCTTCTTTGGGGGCGAATGAATAACTTGCCTTAACTGGTTTCAGTTTCTTAAAAGAAGCCGGCTCCCTGCGAAACCTGCTGCCAACTTTTGCGTTGGTAATAGCTTTCTTGATTGTTTTTTCTATGGAAGCATCATTAAGAATTGTAGTGCCGGCAAATCCCCAACAACCGTTGACCAGTACACGGATTCCAAGCGCCATCGAATCCATATCTGAACCGAAATATTTCAGTTTTCCTTTCTCAAAATATATTTCCTGTTCATCGGTATTTGTGAAGCGAACGTCGGCGTAACTGATTTCAGGGGTGTTCAATTTGTTGATAATATCTACTACTAATTTTTTCATATTAATCTCCTATACCGTTCTCGTGGAGGAACTGATCTTAAAACCTTTAACTTTCACATGTGGTATGCGGGTACTATAAATGCCGAACTCACCATAATTACTGGAGTAGGGAATAGTATAAGCCAGGTTTTCAATTTCGCTGATACCTTTTATGATATCGGAAATTTTTTCGGTGAAGCGAAGATTATTTACAACTTTCGTAATCTTTCCATTCTCTATCAGGAATGTTCCGTCACGTGTTAATCCGGTTACAGAAGTTTCCTTACGATTAATGAAATTCATATAATGTAAGCTGGAAATATATAACCCTTTTTTAATCGAACCAATTAATTCTTCCCGGGTTTTATTACCAGTTTCCATTACTAAGCCAGCACCCTCAGAGCCATTCTTTTTCATTTTAAGCTTTCTACCATAGTAGTTATCGACCATAAAGTTTTTGAATACACCTTTTTCAATAATCGGGAGTTTTTTATAAATATGACCATCATGGTTGTAATCAAAATTTATCAGATCAGGATGCTCAGGATCATCAGTAATGGTTACATTTTCCGGAAAGACCTTCTTATTAAGTTTACCCTCAAAAAAACTCATTTTAGAGTCCAGGCTATGAGCTGTCATGCTGCTTTCCAGGAACATCAGATAATCTCCGACACAACGTGGAGCCAACACAACTTCGTATTCGTCGGGTTCAACGTCTACGATTTCACCTGTGGCAGCTTCGACTTTTGTAACCAAATCTTTTATAAATCTATTTTCATCGAAAGTATTGAAGTTTTCTCCACCATAGGTTTCCAATACCGTAACTTCATTTTTGTTGGATACTGCTTTAACTTCCAGGAAAATGGGGGAATTGATCTCTCGCTTATTCACGCCATTACTGTTGATGATATACAACGTCTTATAGTTGCAGATAAAAGTTCCGTAAATTTTAAAATCGAAAGGTTCAACTACTTTTACGAGTTTTTTCAGGATGTCGATCTTCTTATCCAGAGATACTTTTTCGATATTATTGATCTTTTTCTTTTCCTTGCTTTTGGTAAGATCATCTTCCAAGTCGATGAAATCGGGGTCTTCCGGCAATTTGTCGATGATCATCTTTACTTCTTCGATTTTCTCGAGGAGTTTTGCTTTTGTTGGATTTTTCAGAGAGAAAGAGTAAGACCTCTTTCCTTTGTACATTGTTGTGGAAAGTGTAATAGATGTTTTAGAGATGTTATAATTGATCTGGCTCTGATAAAACCTTAAGAAATCTGTTTCCCAGTCCCGATAGTGAAAATTAAATTTAAATTTCGGGTATTGTTCACAGATTTTCACCAGTTCGTTTCGAAATTCCATAGTTACTCCTTATATTTTATTAGAAAAATTTGTAAACAAAACGAAGTTAAACGAGAAATCTGTAAATAAAAAAAATGAGATAAAAAATATTAATCTTTTTTATTTGACTGAAATTTGAATATATTGGATTTTAACATTAGTTAACTAAACGAAATTTGTGCAGTGATTGAATTGAGTGAAATTAAGTATTATCTTTATTAACCGGGAGGTTAGAATGAAAAAGATATTTATTTTAATAATACTCATTTCAGCAGGTTTACTGCTTGCGAATCCGATTGTACCTGTTTTTATCAGTGAATTTTCTTTTGATGGGGATAATTGGATTTTAGAAATTTATGATTATTATCAGGATTTTGAACTATATGATCTGGATGGTTGCTATTTGTTGTCCTCAATTGATAGTACAGCATTTAACAACGGTATCACGTTTAATCAAAATGGTGTGTTCGTTGTTGATGAGAATGATGTACAATCACCATTTTCTTATAACCAGGCTGGAGATACAATTATTTTTGCTAATGTAGAATTATACTATTATGATGAAATATCATTTGGTGAAATAGTGAATCCACCTTTACCCGACCAGTCTTTAGCAAGGATCGTACTATGTTCTGATATGCCACCATTTGGCGACATCTATTTTCTTTTAGCAAAAGAGAATCAACCAACTTTAGGATCTGCTCCATTTACGTTGAGTACTTCTGGGATTTTTATGGGATATGTTTATGACTCTTTAATGAATCCAGTTCCAAATGTTGACATCGATATGACTCCAGATTTAGGTATCGATTATGCATATATTGAGACAGATTATACAGGTTATTTCAGCACATCTTTACCGGGAATGAATTATGAATTTAATATACATCTTGCAGCTTTAGCTTCTTTAGATACCCTGATAACTATCGAACCCGACAGTGTACATTATTTTGAGTTTATTTTCGAGAATTATGTAGTTGGTGTTGATGAACCTGAAGTTATAATTCCCAGTCAGGATTATCAACTCTCCAACCATCCCAATCCGTTCAATCCTTCAACAACGATCAGCTTTTCCGTAACACAAACGTCCTCATTTGTGACTATCGAAATCTATAATTCCAAAGGGCAGAAGGTCGATGAATTATCAATTCACAATGGTCAATCCGTATCCGCTGGACTAAAGTCTTCAATTACCTGGGAAGCAAATAATTTTCCATCAGGAGTTTACCTGTATAGATTGATAGTTGGTGGAAAAGAAGTAGCCAGTAATAAGATGCTGCTATTGAAATAAGATTGAAGAAATTATCTATACTGTTCATACTGCTTTTCATTACAGACCTTTTTCCCCTCGATCTGCAATTCTTCCGTGAGGACCTATTGTTTGAAATTAAAAAAGATCATTTTTATGTAGACGGGCTGTATTATTTTCGCAATATAAGTAACAAAAAACTAAAACAAAGACTTATCTATCCTTTTCCACAGGATCCTGCATACGGAAAGGTCGATTCTCTTTTTGTAATAAACATTATAGACTCCACGATTACAACTAATATGCAATTTGGAGATAAAGGTGCTTCCTTCACTATTCAGATCGATCCCGATTCGACTGCAGTTTACAGGATAGATTACCGGCAGGAGCTCAAAGGCAAAAAGGCAGAATATATTCTAACTACAACTCAAACATGGGGCAGACCGTTCGAACAGGTGAACTACACTCTAACTTTTCCCAGAGAACTTTCGCTAGATTCGCTTTCCTATATGCCAGATAGTCTGAGGGAAGAAAGTAATAATTATATCTTCTTCTGGTATAAAGAAAACTTCATGCCAGACAGGAATTTTGAAATTCATTTTTCAAAGAAAGAAAAATAAGAATTTTACATTCCCAAACTGGGATTTGGGAACGAGTGAAAGATAGAATTTTTACATAATTAATCAAGAAATATTAAATTGACAAATAAGAGTGCTTCAAGATTTTGAAACAAAAAAAAATAGAATTAGGTGTTTGATGAAAAAGATAGATCTCCATGTTCATACGAACTTTTCGGATGGTTTGTATTCCCCAAAAGAAGTAATAGATCTGGCCAAAAAACATGATTATGATGTTATAGCTATCACCGATCATGACAACATTGGTGGTTATCTTCATATCAGAGATTATGCAAAACAGGTTGGAATAGAACTGATACCGGGAGTAGAAATAAGCACAAATCATAAAGGACGGGATGTTCACATCCTGGCTTATGATATTGATCTGGATAATTTGGAATTGAAAGAACTTCTACAAAAGATCTATAATAGTCGTTTTGACCGTGCTGTAAAAATAATCGAAAAATTGAATGAACGAGGTATAGATATTTCTATTGAAGATGTACAGAAATTCGCTGGAGAGAATAATTATATTGGCAGACCGCATATTGCCCGAGCCATGATCGAGGGTGGATATTGTGCTCACAAATATGAGGCTTTTGAACTTCATATCGGAGAATACTGCTATGCCCACGTACCCAAATTTGCTCCTTCTTCCAAAAAAGCTATTAAAATAATTCACAAAGCAAATGGGATTAGCGTACTGGCGCATCCGTACACTTTGGGAGATGACAGGTTGATCTACGACCTTATCCGGTATGGTTTAATGGGAATGGAAGTTTTCTATGCAAAATGCAATGATGAAACAATCTATCATTACAATGAAATTGCGCAGAAAAACTATCTTTTAAGAACCGGCGGCAGCGATTTTCATGGAGATGGAATAGATCTCGAGATTTTTGGTAATTACTCAGCTCCTGAATTCATTCTCGAAGAAATGAACAGGGGAGAAAATGAATAAATTAGAGAGTATTATTAATATTAACAAACGGAAAGGATTTCCACGTACTTACAGATTCAATCAGTTTATACGCTGGTTTACATTGAGCTTTGGCACGCTGGCGATAGCCTACTCTTTCTGGTTGATATTTACAAAAGTCAATGCTGATTCCTCTAAATTTCAACAGTTTGTTCCGTTTGCTATAATGTTCCTGGCATTGAACTCAGTTTTTCGCAACCTTTTTTCTTTGAACAGCATTCACTTCCAAAAAGACGCTATTTTTTTCCGATATCTACTGAGAAAATCTGTAAAGATATCCTGGATAGATATTATTAAAATTGAACTTAATGATTCCAAACGGAAGATGATACGGCTGCAATACATGGATAATAGCGAAGAGAAAAATTTTGAATTTACCATTAACTTTCCAAATATGCTGGAAATTGTGAATAGCATTGCAGAGATGAATCCGAATATTAAATATGATGAATTTATCGAGAAAGTAATTATAACACCTCTGGAAAAAGAAAAAATCCAGAAAAAACAGGCAGAAACATCTAAACAAGAACAGAAAACAAAAGAAAGATAATCTATTAATCCATTATAATCAAATTTGGCAAATCTTTTATTCTTGACTTCAAAAAAGGGAACCGCTTTATTGCTGATAAGTTATGTAAAGATTAATAAAGAGGAATGAATTGGGAACAAAAAAAAGATACGTTGTAGTCGGTCCTGTCTATCCTTTCAGAGGTGGAATATCTCAATTCACTTCTCACCTGGTGGAAACGCTTGGTAAAAATAGTGAGATCCTCTGTATTAATTTTCAGAAACAATATCCCTCTTTGATCTTTCCAGGGCAGAGCCAATACGATAGAAGTAATGTTTTTCTGCAAGTCCCCAATGAAAGGATATTAACCCCTTACAATCCGTTCACTTTTAGCAAGACTGCAAAGAGAATATTAGATTTTGAACCGGATCAGGTTTTTTTCAGTTATTGGATTCCGTTCATGGCATATGCTTATGGTATGATTTCCAAGAAGATAAAGAAAAGATCTGATAATATCGTTATCAAGACAATAGCACATAACCTGGAGAGTCATGAAAACTGGGCATTTGGAGATAAATTGACCCGCTATGCTATGAAGTATTCCGATTCGATAATTACGCTTTCCGAATCTGTGTATAACATTGGCTTGAAATTATTCCCCGATAAAGATATTATCCTGGGATTTCATCCTACATATTCATTTTATAATAACAACCGATTCACAAAAAGCGAAGCCAAAGAGAAAATGGGTTTGAAAGGTAAAAAAGTTATTCTGTTCTTTGGTTATGTAAAACCATATAAAGGTCTGGACATTCTCATTAAATCGCTGCCTTACGTGCGTGAACAAATGCCCGATGCTCACCTTCTTATTGTAGGCGAAGTGTATGGAAATTCAAGACTATATTACGATCTTATTGATGAATTGAACCTGAATGATCATGTAACTTTCCGCCGGCAATTTGTACCCAACGAACAGGTGGAGATTTTCTTTAAAGCGTCGGATGTTCTGGCTTTACCATATATTCATGCAACTCAGAGTGGTGTTGCTCAGATCGGTTTTGATATGGGATTGGGAGCTGTGGTTACTCCAGTGGGAGGTCTACCGGAAATAATCACAGATAAAGAAACGGGTATTGTAGCTCATTCCACTTCGCCTGAAGATTTCGCTCTTGCTTTAAAAGCTTTTTTCCGGCTTGGAAAGAAGAATATCATTGAAAGAGCAGGAAAAGAAAACAAAAAATATTCCTGGGATGTTTTTGCAAAATTAGTAACATAAAAAAAGGCTCGGTTTCCCGAGCCTTTTTTAAATTATATCGAATCTTATACACCATTCATTTTCATACCTTTGATAGCATCGATCGGGCAAACTTCCTCGCATTTGCCGCAATTTATGCAGGCTTCGGTTATTATATATTGCTCTTCTCCTTCGAGGATTGCAGAAGTGGGACAAGTATCAATACATAATCCACATTTCACACACTCAGAAGTTATTACGAATGACATATTATTCTCCCTAAAACAATAAAAAAGAGATATTTAAATTTCCATTATTTCTTTTTCTTTTGCTATGGAAGCATCGGATATTTTATCTATCCATTTATCAGTAAGTTCCTGGATATCTTTGAGAAGTTTCTTTTGATCATCTTCGCTTATTTCACCACTTTTTTCCATATTCCTGGCAGAATCATTTCCATCTCGGCGAATATTTCTAATCTCGATCTTACTGTCTTCGGTCATCTTTTTGATCTGGCGCACGATCTCACGACGGATTTCTTCGGTTAAAGGCTGAAATGGAAGACGGATCACGTTTCCGTCATTCTCGGGAGTGACTCCAATATTGGAAGCCAGGACAGCTTTTTCAATTTCCTGCAGAATGGATTTATCCCATGGTTGAATAACAACCAGTCGTGGTTCTGGAATGGTGATATTACAAAGCTGTTTGATGGGAGTATTAGCACCATAATAATCAACTCTGATTTCATCTAAAGAGGAAGCATTTGCTCTTCCTGTTCTGGTTTTGGCATAGTGCTTCAATAAAGCATTGAATGCGTCATCCATTTTCATTTCCAGCATTATCTTTAATTCTTCCATGCTTTCCCCTTAATCGTGAACAAAAGTTCCAAATTCTTTGCTTCGTATTGCTTTCTGAAAACTTCCCTTTTTGGAAACATTAAATACTTTTATCGGCATATGATTATCACGAGCTAAAGAAAATGCAGTCATATCCATCACGGTCAACTTGTCTTTCAGTACATCATCAAACGAGATATCTTCAATAAACCTGGCATTCTTATCTTTCAGGGGATCAGATGTAAAAATGCCATCTACCTTTGTACCCTTGAGTACAAGATTGGCTTTCAATTCGATAGCTCTGAGTACTGCTGCTGTATCAGTGGTAAAAAACGGATTTCCGATTCCAGCACAAAAAAAGCATATTTTACCTTCATTCATCGATGTGTTTGCCCTACTTGGAATGTAGAATTTTGCTACTTTATCGATCTGGATCGCAGAGAAAATTTCCGTTGAATAATTTTTCTTATTAAAGAGCTCACTCATTATCAATGCATTCTGGATGGTTGCCAGCATTCCTATATTATCTGCCACAAAACGGTTTAAGTATTTTCCTGTCTCAGATACACCGCGGAAGAAATTACCTCCACCCAAAACAATACCGATACTGTAACCGAGTTCTTTTACAGAGATCAATTCGTCTATTAGCTGATCAACAGCAGAAAGATCAATTCCGAATCCCTTATCTCCTGCCAGCACTTCTCCACTGATTTTAAAAATGACCTTATGGACTTTTTCCGGTTTATAAGTTTGCATATAAATTCCTTGATTACAAATTAACTTTTAATTTGAGCTGCAACTTCAGATGCAAAATCCTCTTCCTTCTTTTCGATACCTTCGCCAAGTTTGAATCTATCGAAAGAAACTATTTTCAGTTTATCTGCATATTGAGCAACGGTTAGCTTATCATCTTTCACGAATTTTTGCTGAAGTAAACAGTTTTCTTCATAGTATTTATTCATTTTACCGATCAGGATCTTATCAATTATATTTTCGGGTTTTCCCTGTTCCAGAAGTTGTGCTCTAACGATAGTTTTTTCCTTTTCCAGAACTTCTTCAGGAACATCGGTTCTTTCCATAAAATCCGGTGCCATGGCAGCAACATGCATTGCAATATCTTTTGCCTTGGTTTTGTTATCTTCGTTATTTTCACCTTCCATATTCAGCAGAACACCTATCTTGCCGCCCATGTGGATATAGGTTGTTACAAAGCTATTGGAAACAGCTTTCCTGAAACGACGAATATTCATGTTTTCACCGATAGTAGCAATGAGAGATGCAAGTTGATCATTAATTTTTGAACCATCGATTTCCAGGTTTTTTAATTCATCCACAGTAGAAATATCATTTGTGAGGATCATATCAACTAATTTATTACCAAAGTTTATAAAATCCTCATTTTTAGCTACAAAATCTGTTTCGGAATTGAGTTCGAGCATTGCACCTGTTTTACCATCGGTAGAAACAGATATAAAAACAAGACCTTCCGATGCAATACGGGCAGCTTTTTTGGCAGCTTTGCTGATACCTTTTTCACGCAGGTAATCGATAGCAATCTGCAGATCTCCATTTGTTTCGATAAGTGCTTTTTTACAGTCCATCATACCGGCTCCTGTTTTAGCACGAAGCTCCATTACCAGTTTTGCTGATATACTCATAGTTATTTTTCTCCTGAATTCTTTCTTATGTACTAAGAAATTTTGCCATTTCTTCAGTATGTATTATTTAACCGTTTTATTGTCTTTTTCAGCTGCTTTAGAGTCTTCTTTCTTTTTCTCTTTTTTTACAGGCTCAGTTTTTTTTGCAGATGCAGCTTTATCTGTCTTTACTTTTTTAGGAGCAGCTTTCTTCTCGGCAGCTTTAGCAGGTTTAGCTTTCTTGGGTTTTTCTTTCTTAGCAGTTGCTTTCTTTGAAGCAGGTTCCGCAGCTTTTTCTTCTGTATCTTTTTTCACAGCTTTCTTTTCAGAAACTTTGGCAGGTTCTGCTTTTTCAGTTTTTTCTTTTTTGGGAACTGCTTTTTCTGCAGCAGGTTTCACAGCTTTTTCTTCTGTATCTTTTTTTGATATCTCAGGTTCTTTTACAGGAATTTCATCTTTCTTTTCTTTTATGACTGCTTCTTTTTTCTCTGCAGCATCGGGTTGAACAACATCGGCACCTTCAAGAAGAGATTGCTTACCTTCAATTACAGCATTTGCCATGATATCTGTGATCAGGTGTATAGC
>CBFDCX010000012.1:0-17664 GCA_965603415.1 uncultured bacterium | reverse complement strand
ATGTACAATACCGGCAAATTTAACACCTTCCAGTTGTTCTTTAGAAATTTTCATCTCATTGCCAATAGCAATAGCCAGTTCACGAACTCGCTTCTGATGACCGGCTGTGTAAGGATCACGCATTTCGGATGTAGAAGCCATTGCTTGAATAATATCCTCTGTTGCTTTTTGTAACATTTCAAAGCTTTGTTTTAGCTTTTCTTCGGCGGTTATACTTTTTGTGATGTCATTAAGAACCAATACTGCTCCGGAGAATTTGTCGTTTTCGGAAATTGGTACACCTTTTACTTCCATATATATCTTTTTCTTATAGCCATTCAGTTCAATTTCGGAAACGATATCATTTTTATTGTATAATTCCTTATAAAGTTCATCCATTTTTTGGGTTTTGAATTCGGCAATATCATTGATATTTCTTCCTTCGAGAGTTATTCTATTCTGTGAAAGTGAATCAAGAATATTCTGTATTTCCGGGTTCCAATATTCTATTTTCAAAGTTTTATCAAGTTTTATTATCCCGGCTGGAGAATTCTCTAATACTTCCTGGTATAACTCGTAGAGTAGTCTGAATTTTTTCTCTGATTTCTGTAATTCTTCTGTTTTTTCGGCTACCATATATTGTAAGGTATCATTAAAATTTTGTAGTTTTTCTTCAGATTTTTTTAGAAGAATATCATTCAGTTTGAGCTTAATGATCAAATATACGGTTATTAGTACGAAAACACCTAAAAAAACTGATGATATCAGGACGAAAGTCTGGATCTGATTTTCCATATAAAGTATACACTCCCTAACCAATAAATTAAACTTATTAATGTTGCATATTGGGCAAAAAACCAATTCTGCCTAATCCCGAAAGGAATAACATTACTGGCTAATATATGCAATCCAAAATAAAGAACAAATCCTGAATAAATAAAGAATGATTCAATGTTCTCCATGAAAGATTCGTAGGATAATAGATTCTTTAATATAATAACTGTTCCAAGCATTAACAGGATCATATTATAAAAATCGGTAGTATTAACAGGGTTGTAGGTTTTGTTGGTATGGCACAATATTGCAGCCAGAATAACTGGAATTGCCAATACCGATAAGGTTATCACAAAAATATCATTATGTTTCTTTTCAGCGTTAAACGATAAAAAAAGGGCTTTTAAGATATAGTAGAATTCGTAAATGCTTATTAGTATCCAGAAGAAAAGAAAGATTAACCGTGCGATCAGAATATTTGAAGAGAAACTAAAAGCAAATATATTCCAGATTATAAAGATCAGAAAAAACCCAATAAAGCATTTTAAAGAAAAACTTGTAAGATATGTATACGTAGATTTTTTTTTTAAAACAAAAATCCATCCAATTATTACAAGTGGTCTGAGTAAGGCTGCGCCATATTGCTGTATAAATTCAATCATTTATTAAGCTAATTTTTATGAAATTCTAGTCACCATTGGTTGTAGTATCTTCATCATCCTCGAACGGGGGAGGCATGATGTCACCTTGAATGCTGCAAAACAGATCACTTTCTTTAACTGGTGAAATAGGCGCAATTAAGAGATCATCATAAGGTTGAGGCATGAAGTCACCTTGTGCGTTGCAGAACTTGCTTTCTGTAAAAGATTGAAAAGACACATCGTTATTGCTGTTAACAACAGCTACTATGTTCAAAACCGATACAATACAAGCTACTACTAAGATAACGATTAAATTTTTATTCATTTTTATCCTCCATTTTTTATTTAGTACTGGTTGTAGTATCTTCATCATCCTCGAACGGGGGAGGCATGATGTCACCTTGAATGCTGCAAAACAGATCACTTTCTTTAACTGGTGAAATAGGCGCAATTAAGAGATCATCATAAGGTTGAGGCATGAAGTCACCTTGTGCGTTGCAGAACTTGCTTTCTGTAAAAGATTGAAAAGACACATCGTTATTGCTGTTAACAACAGCTACTATGTTCAAAACCGATACAATACAAGCTACTACTAAGATAACGATTAAATTTTTATTCATTTTTATCCTCCATTTTTTATTTAGTACTGGTTGTAGTATCTTCATCATCCTCGAACGGGGGAGGCATGATGTCACCCTGAATACTGCAAAATAGATCTTGATTATTTGAAATTGAACTTTTTTCTGCAATTACTTCTTCAAAAGGTGCCGGCATAAAATCACCTTGAGCTGTGCACTGAATCAATGCGGCATTTTCTGTTTGAATTTTGCTTACCATACTATACATACTGAATGCAGTCAAAACAAAAACGACTGTTAAAAAAAGAGCTACTGCTTTCTTCTTCATCTTCTTCTCCTTTTATTTCATTAATTAAATTATTAGTCATTAACTTACATTTTAAAGAAACTTGGCAAGTTTTTTTTCTTATTGATAAATATTATTCGTACATTAAGCTTTATAAGCTTCCCGTCTATTATGCAAAATAAATTCTGAAAAAAACAGAATTCTACTTTGTTTTTTTTTAAAGAACAAATTAAATAAATACATTTGCTTTAATTATTCTTAGTAATTCATTTATGCAAAAGGTATGCCAACACAATTTGTAACAGAATAATTCATAGAACTACTTACTATTATTGTACTTATTGCATGTATCATTTGTGGTTAATTCCATTCCTGATAGATTGATTGGGTCAGATTCGGGCAAGTTGTGGCAAAAGGTCCCAGTTTCTATGTTATTATTAATACTAATAAAGTATCAAAATTTAATATGTCTTGAGTAAGCATTTATTGTATTATTTATATTATAATTCATTTCTACAAAAAAAGAGCTACTAACCTTTCAGATTTAAATAGGTTATAAGAAAAAAACTTGACTCAATTATGCCTGATTTATTTTTAACTCAGTTTAATTGTGAATAGTGTTGAAAAGAAGCTACCCGCTTCTACCTTACGGTTTCCAGAAAAGGGAATACTTGATAAGGTTAAATAGTAAATGAAGAAAGTTTGTTATATAAGCATTATAGCGGGTGGTTACACTCGCTATTTTTTTATGAATAAAAGGAGGTTTTTTGGCCTGGAGAAGTAGAAGTAAAGCTAAAATGAAGCCTACTATTCCAAAAGAAAGGATTAATGCACAGATCAGAGTATCTTCGGTGAGATTGATCACTGCAGATGGAAAGCAGGTTGGTGTAGTATCAATATCAGAAGCGTTAAAATTAGCAGAAAAAGCAGATCTCGATCTTGTGGAAATATCACCTAACGCTAAACCACCAGTATGCAAGATTATGGATTTTGGACAGTATCATTATCAGAAAGAACGCAAAATGCGAGAATCGAGAAAAAAGCAGCATATTGTTCAAACCAAAGAGGTTAAATTCGGTCCAAATACAGAAGATCATGATTACAATTTTAAGAAAAATAATGCTTTAAAATTCTTACAACAACATAATAAGGTAAAATTAACTGTAAGGTTCCGGGGAAGACAACTTGCCCACAAAGATATTGGTCACAAACTTCTGGAGCGTTTACTTGAAGAACTAAAGGAAATAGTTGATGTTGAAGTTCAACCAAAAAGTGAAGGAAGAACTATTTATACGATAGTCAATCCTAAAAAAGATATAAATAAGATTCTGGAAACAGATGAACCCGAGCAGGAAGAAAGTTAAAATATAAATAGATTCAGGAGGAATAATGCCAAAACTTAAAACACGCCGCGCGGTGGCGAAAAGATTTAAGGTCACCGGCAAGGGAAAACTTAAAAGATCACATGCATTTGCAGGTCATCTTTTAACCAAGAAAAGTGCTAAAAGAAAAAGAAATCTGCGAAAATCTGATCTAGTGAATCAAGCTGATGAATCCAGAATGAAGCGCATGCTTGGTATATAATAAAATAAAGGAGAAATATCATGCCACGTTCGGTAAATAATGTAGCAGCAAAAAACAGAAAAAAGAAATACCTTAAAGCAGCCAAAGGTTATGTAGGTGGACGCAGCAAATTATACAGAACTGCTCGCCAGGCAGTGGAAAAAGGATGGTTATACGCTTATCGTGATAGAAAAACTAAAAAACGCGTTTTCCGTAGTCTCTGGATTACCCGTATAAACGCTGCAGCCCGTATGAACGATCTTACTTACAGCAAGCTTATTAATGGTCTGAAAAAAGCTGAAGTTGAGATCGATAGAAAAGTATTAGCTCATTTAGCATTTCACGATATGGAAGCATTTACTAAACTTTGTGATATAGCCAAGAAACAGCAATAAAGGATATTGTTGTGAAAGAGGAAATAACCAGAGTTCTAGAAACTGCCAGATCTGAAATTGAAAAGGCAGAATCCATGCATGATCTCATGCAACTCAAATCCCGCTACATCGGAAAAAAAAGTATCTTGAACGGGCTTATGCAAAAACTTGGAATTTTATCCAAAGAAGAACGTCCTGCTTTTGGAAAAATACTTAATGAAGCAAAAATTCAGATATCCGAATTGCTTCTCCAGAGAGATCAAGAAATAAAAAACCTCAAATATAAAAAGACCCTGAAGAAGGAAGCTCTGGATCTGACTATGCCTGGTCGTAAAAGAGAAATCGGCACTCTTCATCCTATTACAAAAGTATGGCAGGAGATCGAAGATATATTTATTTCCATGGGTTTTGAAGTAGCAGAAGGACCGGATATCGAAGATGAATTTCATAATTTCGATGCATTGAATACTCCCAAGGACCATCCTGCCCGTGATCTTTCTGATACATTTTACATTGAAGACGATGTACTATTAAGAACTCAAACTTCAACCGTTCAAGTACGAGTAATGGAAAATCATAAACCACCGATTAAGATCATCTCACCGGGAAGTTGTTACCGTAATGAGAATGATGCTTCACATTCTCCTATGTTCCATCAGGTGGAAGCGCTTGTAGTTGACGAAGGAGTTACTTTTGCCGATTTGCGGGATATGATGAATATATTCGTGAAAAAGATGTTTGGAGAAAAAATCGAATCCAGATTCCGACCTCATTTCTTTCCGTTCACAGAACCAAGTGCTGAAATGGATATTATCTGTGTGAAATGCCTGGGAAAAGGATGTAACCTTTGTAAAGGAAGTGGCTGGTTGGAATTGGGTGGTGCCGGAATGGTAGATCCAAATGTTTTTGATATGCTTGGCATAGATTCCGAAAAGTATACGGGGTACGCTTTTGGATTGGGTATTGACAGAATCGCCATGCTGAAATATAAAATTCCTGATATGAGATTGTTATTCGAAAATGATATAAGGTTTTTAAAGCAGTTTAAATAGTTGCATCCATTAACTAAAAAATAGAGTGATAATATGAAGATTAGTTATAAATGGCTAAGCCAATATATAGATGTTGATCTTTCACCGGAAGAACTTCAAATCAGGATGACTTTTGCCGGTTTGGAAGTGGAAGGTGTGGAAAAACTGGGTGAAGATTTGAATCAGTATCTGATTGCAGAAATTAAAGAATGCGAAACTCATCCCGATTCCGACCATCTTTCAATATGCCAGGTAAATAATGGTTCCGATACTAAACAAGTTATTTGCGGAGCACCAAATTGTGCTGCCGGTCAGAAAGTGATATTTGCTCCGGTTGGCATTTCAATTGGTGATTTCAAAATAAAAAAAGTGAAATTACGCGGTAAAGAATCATTCGGAATGATTTGCTCGGAAAAAGAACTTGGTATTTCCGACAACCACGATGGTATTTTGGTCCTTCCTGATGATGCTCCTATCGGGGAAAAACTGGGAACTTACCTGCAACAAGATGACATAACTTTTGAAGTTGAGATCACACCAAACAGGCCTGATCTTCTGGGTATTTTTGGCGTTGCCAGAGATATGGCTGCTGTTTTGAATGTTCCACTCAAAATGCCGGAAATCAGTATCAATGAAACAGGTGAACCTATAGCAAAACATCTTGCTTTACAAAATGATGCTCCGGATCTCTGCACCCGGTATACTGCCAGAATGATAAAAGGTGTCACCATAAAAGAATCTCCCGCATGGTTGAAACAAAGATTAATCTCCGTTGGATTGCGTCCAATAAATAATATTGTAGATATCACAAACTTTGTAATGATAGAATTCGGACATCCGTTGCATGCTTTTGATTACAGGTTGATCAAAGATAAAACCATCATAGTTCGCAGAGCAAAAGAAGGTGAAAAATTTCCTGCTCTGGATGAAGAGACATATACTATGAAAAAAAATGACCTTGTAATAGCCGATGCTACAAAATCCATCGCTCTTGCTGGCATTATCGGGGGAGAAAATTCCCTTATCACTAAAGAAACAAAAGATATCGTCATTGAAGCTGCAAATTTTCTTTATTCTTCTATCAGAAAAACAGCAGGTCGTTTGAAAATTTCTACAGATTCTTCTTATCGTTTTGAACGTGATATTGCCGATGAAACAACCGAACTTGTAAGTCGACGTGCATGCCAATTGATTCTTGAATTAGCCGGGGGTGAGTTATTAAAAGGCAAGCTGGATTCTTATCCAAATCCAATTGAGAAAAAAATCGTTGGATTGCGACCTTCAAGAGTAAAGAAACTTTTAACTATTACAGTATCTGACGAGCAAATCATCAATTATCTTGAACTGCTGGGATTAAAGCTTTCGTGTCAGGAAACAGATCTCCTCAAATTTGAAATTCCTTCTTATAGAAAAGATCTGGTTCGTGAGATCGATTTAATTGAAGAAATTATCCGTCTGCATGGTTATAATTCTGTAGAGTCTTTTCTTGAACCACAAAAAATTATGGATAAAATCTCCTTTTACACTAGCAGAAAAGTAAAAAACATTCTTGTAAATAATAGTTTTTCCGAAGTGATAAACTGGAATTTCGGGGATCCATCAGATCTGGATAAATTGAATATTCCTACAGATGATGAACGGCGTAACAATGCTGAACTAAAGAATCCTTTGGGTTCAAGCTTTTCCATTATGTGTTCTATGCTGATCCCGCGATTACTAAAAAACACATTATTCAATATTCACCATGGTCAGAAAAATCTGAAATTATTCGAACAAACCAAAGTTTTTACAAGACAAAATGAAAAATTAGCAACGGAAAAAATACATCTTTCTGCACTTATTACCGGTACTTTACATCCTGTATACTGGAAAGAGGATCAACATCCCGTAGATTTTTGTGATGTAAAAGGCATCGTTGAAGAAATTCTGAATGCACTTGATGTATCAGATCCGGTCTTCAAAGTATCGAGTGAAAAATTCTACCAACCCGGTCTTGCTGTAGATGTTTTTCTAAAGGAAAGGATGGTCGGTAGTTTTGGTAAGATCGATTCCAAAATAGCCAGCAAGTACAATATCGAACAACCGCTTTTAATTCTTGATATTAAATTGCAGGATATTTTTGAACTTCAGAAGAGGGTAAAGTTAATTTTCCATGATATTCCAAAATTTCCACCAGTTCTGCGCGATCTTTCTTTTGTTATTTCCAAGAAATATTCTTATAATGAAATACTGAATTCCATATATTCAATAAATAAGAAACTCATAACAAAGGTTGAACTTTTCGACGAATATACTGGAAAAAACATCAAAGATGGATATCGAAGCCTGACCTTCAGTCTAGTTTTCAGTTCCGATACAAAAACCTTGACGGATGACTATATAAATAATATTCTACAAAAAGTTATTGAGAAATTAAAAAGTGACTTCAACATTGAGATGAGGTAGTGATGGAAGAAAAACCAGTTGTTTCTCTGGATGAAAAAATCCAGAAATTAATAAATAATTATACCGAACTTAAAACCAAATATGCTGATCTGGTTGTACAAAAAGCAGAAATGGAAAAAGCCAATTCCGAATTAAGTGAATTCAAATCTCAGAACAGCGGGAAATTTGAAGATCTCCAGGAATCTTTTAACAAACATCAAGAAGAGATTGAATTCCTACGTAATGAAAATCGTAATTTGAGATCTCAGGTAGAAAATTACGAAAACAAAATGAAAGAGGCTTCTTCCAAGATCGATAGTATTTTTGGTCAGTTAAGTGATCTTTAACTAAATGAAATCTATAGAGATCGAGTTATTAGGCAAGAAATATTTCTTTAGAAGTGATAACCCTGAAAAACTTCAGGAAACTGCCAAACATCTTGAATCTCAACTGGAAGAATTGAATAGCAGGTTTAATACAGTTGATCAGAATAAACTGTTTGTTCTTTATGCTTTAATGATAACAGAAAAATATTTCTCAGCGATCGAGAATAATGAAAAATTAAGTAAAGAATTTGAACAGATAACCAGTATGCTCAATGATCTGGTTCTGGAAAACGAAGTATAGCACCTGCAGTATTCGTGATATTATTTTTGTTTTTGAACCAATTACGAACGGGAAGTCGAGCCATTTGCAGCGCACGAGCCGGACATGATCCGGATGTGTAAAGCAGATAAGGTAGACATCCACCTTGTTTCCGGTTCGCTAAAACGATAATACACGGTACTGCGGGTTAATATAAATTTTAAAAAAGAGAGGTTAACAATGCAATATATATATATCCTGGCAGGATTTGCCATAGGCATCATTTTTGTGCTCATTATGAGCTATGTAAAAAAATCAGCAGCCGATAAGAATATACTTAAGTCTAATGAACTTGCAAAAAAGATCATCGATGATGCAAGTAACGAATCAGAGAACCTGAAGAAAACAGCCGTGCTGGAAGCTAAGGAAGACTGGTATAAAACCCAGAAAACCTATGAAGACGAAATAGCACAGCGAAAGAAAGAGATATACGTTCTGGAAAAAGAATACAATGAGAGAGTATCAAGTTTAGATAAACGGCTGGAAACTCTGGATAGAAAAGATACTAGTCTCCAGGAATATGAAAAGAAGATAAAAACTGAAGAAATTGAAATTCAGAATAAGAAAGTTGAATTAGACAAGCTGATCGAACAGCAAAATGTAAAGCTTTCTGAAATTGCTAAGTTATCTCGAGATGAAGCGGTTCAGATACTCAAGAACAATCTAAAAAATAAAGCTCGTAATGAAGCTGTAAAAGAAATTCGTCAGATAGCAGAGCAGACTAAAGCGGAAGCAAACAAACTTGTTGCCGGTATCCTGTCTACAGCAGTTCAAAGAATGGCTGTGGATTATGTATCAGAATCCACAGTTTCTGTAGTTTCACTTCCGGATGATGAAATGAAAGGACGCATAATCGGGCGTGAAGGAAGAAACATAAGAGCATTTGAAAAAGCTTCTGGTATCGACCTGATCATCGATGACACACCGGAAGCAGTCGTACTTTCCGGGTTCGATCCTGTAAGAAGAGAGATCGCCCGTCTTTCATTGGAAAAGCTGATAACCGACGGCAGGATCCATCCTGGCAGGATAGAACAGGTTATTGAAAAAACTTCCAAAGAAATGGATGAGAATCTTGTTGAGATCGGTGAAAAAGCTTGTATGGAAACCAATGTTCATAATATTTCTCCGAATCTTGTTAAATTGATCGGCAGACTTAAATATAGAACCAGTTACGGACAGAATATCCTTCAACATTCAATCGAATCTGCCTGGATTTGTGGTATCCTGGCTACTGAACTTGGTTTGGATCAGGAACTAGCCCGCCGCTGTGGATTCCTACATGATATAGGAAAAGCTATCGATCATGAATATGATGGCTCACATGCAAAACTGGGAGCTAATATTACCCGTAAAAACGGTGAAAGTAAGACAATTGTAAATGCAATCGAAGCACACCATGAAGAAGTTGAATACCAGAGCGTTTATGCAGTTCTTACTCAGGTTTCCGATGCCATCTCCGGTGCCCGCCCCGGAGCCAGAAGAGAAATGCTGGAAACTTATATGAAACGTCTTTCTAAAATGGAAGAAATTGCAAATTCTATTGATGGTGTTAATAAATCCTTTGCTATTCAAGCTGGAAGGGAATTACGTATTATTGTTGATCCAGTTTCGATTGACGATAAAAAAACTGCTTATATTGCATCTGATATTGCTGAAAAAATTGAGCAGGAAATGCAATATCCTGGACAGATAAAAGTGATGGTTATAAGGGAAACTCGACATACTGCGGTGGCAAAATAATGAATATTCTCTTTATTGGTGATATTTTCGGCTCACCGGGCAGGAAAATAGTTCAGAAAGAACTACCCTGTTTGAAAGAAGAATTTTCTGCAGATATTACAATTGCCAATGGAGAAAATGTTGCACACGGGAAAGGCATTACAGAGAAAACAGCTTTAGCTCTGTTCGATGCGGGAATCGATGTATTTACAAGTGGAAATCATCTCTGGGATAAACGTGAATCATTGGATTATTTGAAAATTGAAAAGAGGGTCATTAAACCTCTGAATGTAATGGCAAAAACCATCGGGCATGACAGATTCTTTAAAACTGCTCCCAACGGAGAAAAATTAGCGATCGTCTGTCTAATAGGGCAAGCCTTTATGGCTCCGATCGATTCGCCTTTGAACACATTGGAAAAAATACTTCCCGAAATAAGAAAAGAAACAAATAATATCCTGGTGGATTTTCATGCGGAAGCCACAGCAGAAAAACGGGCTATGGGCTGCTATTTTGATGGCAGGATCAGTGCTCTTATCGGTACACACACTCATATTCAAACTGCCGATGAAGAGATTCTTCCCAATGGTTCTGGTTATATAACCGATGTGGGAATGACCGGTCCTCATGATTCGGTGATCGGTATGAAAAAAGAGATTATTCTGGAAAAGATGACAACCGGAATGCCACAGAAATTTGATGTGGCTGATGGTGGTTTACAGATCAATGCCGTCTTCTTGAAGATTGATGAAAAAACAGGGAAAACCCTCGAAATAAAAAGAATTCGCAGGAAATATTAATGCCAGATAAATTGACCGGTAAACCGGTAGCAAAAGAGATTTATGCTGAAATAAGATCCAAAATTGAAGATCTGCATTTAACTCCCAAGCTTGTTATCATAATGATAGGTGAAGACCCGGCTGCACAATATTATGTTCAAAACCTTGAAAAAAGAGGTATGAAAGTTGGCATAATAATTGAAACAAAAACTTATGGAACAGATATCACCCAAACAGAGATCATGAACCAGATAGATGATCTGAACCAAGATGATTCAGTACACGGAATAATGATCCAGAAACCACTTCCATCTCATCTTGATGAATCGGAGATCGTTATGAAACTCTCCCCAAAAAAAGATATGGATGGGTTTCATCCCATAAACATGGGAAATCTTATACTGGAAAGAGAAGGTTTCCTGCCCAGTACTCCTACTGCAGTTTTGGAATTACTCGATTTCTATAACATCGAAACATCCGGAAAAAATATTGTGATCATTGGTCGAAGTAATATAGTGGGCAAACCTTTGGCTAACCTGTTGTTGCGAAAGAATAAAACAGGTAATGCCACTGTAACTGTTTGCCATAGCAAGACAGAAAATTTACACCAGATCACAAAAAAAGCAGACATCCTGATTGCTGCCATTGGCAAAGCCTTTTTTGTAACTGAAAATATGATAAAATCAGATTCTATTGTAATCGATGTGGGAGTAAACCAGATCGATGATCCCGAAAAAGGACATCGTTATGTAGGCGATGTAGATTATGAAAATTGTTTTCACAAAGTCTCTGCCATTACTCCCGTTCCGGGTGGAATAGGAACTATTACAACTGCTGTCTTGTTGAGAAATGTTCTAACTGCAGCCCAAAAAGCTCACTAAAAAATGATAATTTTGTTGACGGAAAATCTCTTATATTTAATTAAAGTTCAAAAGATGAAATAATATTATAATATAATAAAATTGGGGAGGATTGAATGTTTAAGTTTAGAAATACTGCAATTATTGTTATTGTCCTGTTTGTTTTGCTTCTTATTTTCAGTGCTTGCGGCAGAAAAGGTTCATTAGAAACAAACATTAAACCTACGATCAGTATTACTTCGTATGAAGGTGTTGAAGAACCTGCTTTAATTGATTCTACTTCACCAGCATCTTTCCAGCAAAAGATTTATTGGGAAGCTTCTGATGAAGATGGCGTAGTAGACAAATATGCATTCAGAGTTGTGGATAAAGATATGCAACCATTTACCGATGATCAAGGAGCTATTATTGGTACTCCTGGTTATAAGATTGTTGATGAAAATGGTTGGGTTTATCATTATCAAACTGGTGCAGATGAAACAATTCCGCTTGAACTTTCGGATAGTAAGACAATCTGGACAGATCAAGTTTATGCTATTATCAATTTCCCGGCAAACCAAGATGGAGACAGTACAGATGTAACAAGTGTGTTCGAAGTGAAGTGCAAAGATAATTTTCCTGAAGAGTGTGCAGAATCTGCTATAAAATATTTTCACGTGAATTCTTTAAAACCTCTTTGTACTGTTGGTTCCACAAAGGGAGATATCTCTGGAAATACTATCGGTACTGGTATCGTTTTCAGTTTCAATATCATTGACGATGACCAATTTGTTGGATCCATTCCAGATTATTTTCTATTTAAGTTAGAGAAAAAAGACCTTCTTGGTGGACTAATCACAGGTAATGAAGGTTATTCTGATGTTACCTGGAATACAAAATACGAAAGAAACATTGGTGAATATGAAGTTACACTGGACAATTATGAAGGACTCAGGGCAGCATTGATACTGAATAACATTGAAAATGGTATACCACAGGATTCGACATACATTACAGCTTGGGCTGTGGATTTGGCAGGTATTGTCTCTGAATCAACAACGATCTCCTTTATTGTTAAGGAAGGTTTTTATCCGGGCACATTAATTTATAATGGTATTAAACAACAGGGTACTACACCTGGAAATAATTTATTTGTGCTCGGTACAAATCACTTCGTTACATACATTGATGAATCTCTTGGTCGTTTGATCCCAAGTGTAATGACATCAGAGGGTGCTCATTACAGTACTCCATTCTGGAAAAGTAAGGACGAAGAATATACTGCTATTCATTCTAATAATATGAAGATATATATGAAATGGGGATATTTTGGAGAATATGAAGGTGATGCCCCAACAAATAAAAAAATTGCTAATGTTCTGGATGAAAGAACCATCATGAAATATTTTTCTGAAATCAGGTTTTTTGATTTAAGAATGGATGGAGAAGCTTATTACTATGCACCATTACCTGCTTCAGAATTTAACATTCTTGATGAGGAGACCGGAAAAGAATGGCTTCGTGTACCTATGAGTCATGCGATTGCTCAGGAAACAATTATTACAGGCTTATCTCCAGGCATTCACCGTTTTGAAGTTCGTGCTGTTGACCTTCAAAATGTTCCGGATAAAACACCTACAGAATTTGTATTTAATTTAGTTGAACCTGTACCTGCTAGTGAAAAAGAAGGCATCTTGATCTTAGATGATTCTGCTAATGATCCTTGGCTTTCCCCTGAAGCTTATGTGGATTCTTTATACCAGGAATACTATTTTGCAGATTACTCAGGAAGAGTTGATTTCCAGGATAGAAAGTGGTTAGTAGACAATATATTGAATTCCGAATTTCATTTTAAAAAAGCAGAATTTTGTCCTACCGATCTGCATTCATATAAAACAGTTATATACCATAGTGATAATCCTATTAAGGAAGGTGCATTTCATCTAGAATATGATGTTATCAACCTTTATTTGGGAGGTGGAGGAAACCTTGTATTTAGTATAGGTGCAAACCTCAAGACCGAAGTGCTTCGTGATGTTAGAAAGTGGGCATATCCTGTGCTTGACCGTTATTTTGGAATTGATGGTAGTGACGAAGAATCCATTCTTATTCTAGAAAAAGACGGTACGAATGCCTTAGAACCACCGTTCTTCTATCTGTCTTATTTTATTAAAGCTATACCGGACAATGGATTCACTGAAGAAATAGATCTCATGATACCAAGCTTTCATCCATTCGTAAATATACATCCAATATTACAAATTGAAATTAATGCTATGGGACCAGTTGCTTATTTCGATGAATCCAAATTGGATGAAAATACAACTGTTATTTACAGGTTTGGTTGTGTACCTGCTGGTGATGGCCCACTCGATCCTTCCAATTTTGAATATAATACTTATAATAATCAACCTGTAGGATTGAAGCGACAAGTGGGAGAAAGTAAATGTTATGTTTTTAGTTTCCCACTTTCCTATATGGAACCGATCCAGGCAAAAGAAATGTTAAATCAGATTATCGATGAAATCGAAATAGCTCAGTAAGGACTAAATATAAAGGAGAAATTATGAGAAAATCCGCAATTATCTATATCCTGCTAGTAACACTTCTTCTTTCCATGATATTTATTTTTGGTTGTGAAGAAGATATAAGTACAGAACCTGACCCAGTATTTGAAAACGATTCGATTGATGTTGTATTGATCGATAACTGGGACCTGTATGAATTTCATTATATTGATACAACCAATACTGGAAGAGGACATGCTATAAGGAAAGTTACTAAACCTGTTTTAATGAACAGGGATGCAGTTGGCTATCCGGTGTTTTTAGAAGAATTATACCTGATCATAGAAAGAACCTCAATTTTATTGGATGGTGTTCTATATAGTTCAACCCTTGAAACAATAGACAGAGTATGTATGAAAGACAATCAGTTGTGGACAGTAGACGAAGATGGCATTTATTCATATCATTATGATTATTATTATAATGATGAATCGGGTGCTCTCTGGATGAAAGAAAATGTTGCGGACACACTTGCATTCGATCCTGTTGCAATCGATAATCTAGGATGTGACCTGTCTGAATTCTTACTTTTTTATAGAAGCAGTTCGGGACCGATGGTTACATTAACCAAACCAGAAAATGATATCTTAATCCCAAACGAAGATATTACTGACCTTCGTCCTCAATTCTTGTGGTTGGATTATCCCGGAGCAGAAGAATATCACCTTCAGGTTGCCAGAGATACTCTTTTTGAGGAAGGTGTTGACCTTGAATTTGAGATTCATCTTAGTAATAATTTGTATCAGGTACTAACAGACATGGAGAATTTTGTTACTTTTTATTGGCGTGTTAAAGCCGATAATTCTTATTGGAGCGAAGTATGGCATTTTGGTACATTTTATGTAGTGGAATTGAGTAGTCCAATTGATAATGATTATCTTCATCTTAAACCAACCATCTCCTGGGATGATTATGATGGAACCACTGAATATACCCTGCAGATTTCACAGGATATTTACTTTGAAGAAGATGTAATTACTGTAACTACTGCCAATACGGATTATGTCCATAATGAAAACTTTGAAGCGGATGCTGAATATTTCTGGCATGTGAAAGCAGATAACTCTCAAGATAACTGGAGCGAAATTTGGTCATTTACTACCGATAAAGGTGTTAGTCTTACTGATCCTGCAGATGAGGAGACCGAAGTTGCAATTCCTGTTACATTTGAATGGAATTCACTTGATAATGCCGCCAATTACACTATTCTGGTTTCTGAAGATTCATTGTTCGGAACAACTGTTGTCAATGAAATAATCACAGTTAATGAATACACCGATACTGGTGTGTTAGAAGTAAATAAAGAGTATTTCTGGACTGTAAATAGTGATGTTGCCGCTTGCTGGAGTGATACATTAAGCTTTATTACAAATATTTCACCTTTGTTGGTTAGTCCCGAAAATGAAGCTGTAGATATTCCTGCAATAGTAGAGTTTAACTGGGAAAAATACAATGATACTTCCAATTATATTGTGCAGGTTGCTGAAGATCCTGGTTTTGGTGATCTTTTGGTCGATTCCTACATTGAAGTTGATGGTGATGAACTAATATGTGAAACTGCTTCCAAGATCGAATATGATTCTGATGACGAAGAGATCATAGAGTTCATACCATTACTTGTGGAAGATTTTGCAGCAAATACACAATATTACTGGCGGGTCCAGAGTGACAATCTTGAGTGGAGTGATACATGGTCATTTACTACAAATGAACCTTCAGGGCAAATTACATTAACAACTCCCGAAAATGGTATGATTGGTGCTGAACAATTACAGAGATTTGACTGGGATAGTTTCAGTGGTACCACTTTCTACCGTTTTGAAATATGTCATGAAGAAACCTTTACAGATACAATGTGGAGCAATAATGTTACTGAAACCAATAATTATACATTAGATGAAGATAAAAACGAAATGCTTTTAGTAGGAGAAACATATTACTGGAGAGTAAGAAGTGATGAGAGCGAATGGAGCGACGTATGGTCGTTTACTGTCCGTGACGGGATTCCCTATGATATAGAATTAATCAATACTGAAGTTACTCCCCATAAGATCGATATGATTTGGATCATGAGTTCAGGTGAACAAACAGCGATCTATATTGAAAGATCTATAGATGACACTTCTTGGGAAGAGATTGGTAGTGTTGCTGGAGAAGTAGAAGATTATGCAGATCTTGGGCTGGAAGAAAATACGATCTACTATTACAGGTTTAGAAGTGAGAATCCGCTTGGTTTCAGTGGTTACTCTGAATCAATAGTTGATACAACAAAAACATTTTTGTTTGATAATCCACCTGCACTTGTTTCTGTTAGTAACGGTACTTTCATGATGGGAAGTAATAACGGTGAAGATGATGAACAACCTGTTCATGAAGTAACACTTTCCCATTCCTTCCAGTTGGGAAAATATGAGATTACAAATGCAGAATTCTGCGAAGTTCTGAACTGGGCACTTGGAAAAGGTAATATCAAAGATCTTTATCCGAGTACATACAATTATACAGATGATGCGATCAGCATTAATAGTGTAATCAGAGAAGAAGGTGCGTGTGAAATATATTACAACAATTTCGAAAATATCTTTAAAATCGAAACTGGAATGGGAAATTATCCCGTTAATGATGTTCTTTGGTTTGGTGCGGTCAATTATGCAAACTGGTTAAGCCAGATCGATGGATTAACTTCTCTTTATACTAGTGGAACCAGCAATGTGTCTTGTGATGTCTACGGAGCGGAAGGATATCGTTTACCAACCGAAGCAGAATGGGAATTTAGTGCTCGTGGCGGTAATGACAGTGGAAATTTTACTTATAGTGGAAGTAACAATATAGAAGACGTTGCCTGGTATATACAGAATGCTTCTGAACCGCAACCTATTGGAGGTAAAGCAGCTAATGAACTTAATACCTATGATATGAGCGGAAATCTCTGGGAATGGTGTAATGATATATATGATGCTGATTATTATCCTGAAGATCCCGTAACTGATCCAACAGGTCCAACTGGTAATATAAGTGGTATAACCAAAGTTGTTGTACGTGGAGGCAGTTGGGAATATGATGAGGATTTTCTGAGAAATGCAAACAGAAGTAATTGTAAGGCAAACCTGATTTATGGTAAAGTTAATAGCAGCATTGGATTTAGAATTGTAAAAATAGCTCCATAAACTAAACAGATAATCAAGGAAAAGCACCCGATTAATTCCGGGTGCTTTTTTTTATTAGCAAGTCATACAATCATCTTTAGGACAGAATTTAATACACTTTAAACAATGAATACAATTGGGATCGGTGATATCTTCGTATTTCGATATATCGATATTCATAGGACAGTTTTTCGTACAGATACCACAATCGATACAAACTTCCCAATTTTTTTTAATTACATGTTTATTAATACCTGTTATTTTCCCAATAAACTGAAATATGTTCATTAAAGCAGCATAAGGACAAAGATAACGACAC
>CBFDCX010000011.1:0-17690 GCA_965603415.1 uncultured bacterium | reverse complement strand
GCAGCAACTTCAAAGATGAAGAAGATAATAAAAGTTATATTCAGGAAAATATCCTGTTCCCGCACCAAACACTTCCGCTTGGTGAATTTGCAATTGGAACGAATACAATGGCGCATATAATGTCAAAGAAGTATAATATCCTTCCCATTATGCCGGTTCTTATTGTTGAGAAAATGGGACCGCATTTCGCTATCGGTGATACCTGTTTCAGTTGGGAAGAAGATTTCGCTGTATTCAATCCTATCGATGGGAAAGAAATAACTGCCAGAGAAAATGAGCACAGTGCAATGCGTAAAACTGATATTCAGAAAGCATATACAAACAGTCATACCGATATCACATTACCGTATGAGGAACTCGATTTCATCTCTGCTATCACCAAAGAAGGTGAGAAGATCAATATTATTAGAAATGGAAGATTTGCGATTCCCGGTACAGAAGAATTGAACATTCCTTTAAATGCTCTTAAGGATGATAATCAATAAACTCTTGACACTTGATGCGAAAATCCTGATAAGTCGAACATTAAATTTCATAATAAAAAAGGAGTTAGTATGAAAAAAACATTATGGTTATTGGTTTTATTGGGATTGGTTTTATCTGGATGTAGTGAGGATGGAACCTTAAAGATTACTAATTTTTCCAACTTTGATGTTTGGTTTGATTTAGGTGGCGGTTCACAGACGACACTTACTTACTATGGCCAAATCTATGAAAAAGATTACACTTTGAGCACTTCCATATTTGGTGATGAAGATAAAAGAGTAACAGTAAATTATGGTGGTGATTTTGTTTTCAGCAATTCTGTTAGTAAAACTATCAAACCTGGTTCAACAGCAAAAGTGGATATTTTTTCTAATGCTGGTATTATATGCATAGAAAATGAAACTTTTTATGATATTACAGAAGTATATTTATCTCCTAGTGATGATTCATCTTGGGGGAGCAATGATCTTTATGGGACAATTGGATACTGGGAATATGCTGAATGGTTAGTTACAGCAGGATATTGGGATGTCATGTTCTACGCTACAGATGGTTACTATTATGAGATCTATGATATATATATGACTACTGAATTTATTTATACTATAACATTTGGATCTGAAATGAAAGGTGAAAAACTTAACACTCAGAGAAAAGAACAAAATGCACAAAATTGCAGAACAATCACAGAAGATAAATATGAACAGATAAGAATCGGGAATATGTAAAATCAAATAAAAAAAGACCCGACTGAAAATCGGGTCTTTTATTTGATAATAAGAGCAATTGTAATTTCTCATTTTCTTAATATTTTACCTTCTCCCATCACCATTACAGGAAAAGCACTCAGATCGAGTGGATCATTATTCCAGACCACCAGACTTGCCAGTTTGCCTTTTTCTACCGTTCCCAATATATCATCGATACCCAGTATTTTAGCATTCTTGTAAGTGATAAGTGATATCGCATCTTCTTTATTCATTCCCTGTATCAGGAAGAATTTCAGGCTGTCACGAAGTGAATATGTATGAATAACCGGATGGTCTGTCATCAAGCCAAAGAAAGCTTTTGAATTCATCAGCAGTTTTGCATTCTGATAATATGCATGTTTCAATTCAACTTTATAACCCAGAGTGCCCAGCGGACCGAAAACGACCGGAATGTCATGTTTTCCAAGTTCATCGAATACTTCTTTATGGAAAACATCTCCAGTATGTTCAGCAGTAACTTTCAGGTTATATTTTTTTGCTAATTTAATCAGGTAGTATACATCATCTTCTTTATGAACGTGAATTTTTGCGGTCATCTCACCGCGCAGCAAAAGCAAAAGAGCCTTTTCTTCCGGTAAGAATGCCAGTTCGAATTCTTTATCAGCGATCTTTAGTTCCTCTTCGAGTTCTTTTTTGGATATTTTCTTTTCTTTCAATTTCTTGTTTAGTTCTCTGGTTTTTTTCTTCAGGTCTAATTGCTTCTTTTCTCTTTTAATGAGTACTGCATCCAGCTTTTTCTCCAGCAGCGCATAAACTCCCATCCTGGTATTGGAACGTTCTCCTTTCCATTCCTGGGTAGAACGCGGATTGTAACCGAGTGCCATCTTGAAACCGTAATCCTTCATAAAAGCTTCTTTTACATTACGGGCATAATTCCTGATGATCTTGGCTCTGCCACCAATTAAGTTGCCACTACCCGGTACAACACAACTGTAAAGAACTCCAAAATCAACCGCATCTTTGAAAGCACGGTCATCAAAATAGATACTATTCAATGGGTCATCGAGCGGGTTGATCTGGTTCACAATATCATTAACTTCGTTTTCCTGCCAGGGTTCGCCATCTCGATCCATCCCAATATGGGAATGCGGATCGATAAAAGCAGGAGTAACAAATCCTTCGAAATCGGCTTTCATTGCTGTTTTTGTTACTTCTACAATCTTTTCGTCTTCTACAACAATGTATCTGTTTTTATAGCTTTTCAGTCCATCATATAGAACTTTAGCTTTAATCACGGTCTTTTTCATTTTACACCTCTTTTTTATTGATAACTTATTATTTTTCAAATAATTTGGTTAGCCCTTTTGCCAGAAGTAATCCAAACAAAATGGAAGGGAATAATTCTGGTTTATCACTAATTACAAATTCATGCACATACCCCAGAATTGCAATTCCAAGTAACGGAAAGATATCGTTCAATTTTTTCTTAGTCATTCTTTATCTCCTTTAGTACATTATTTCTGAAGGTATGATTATTCATCCAAAGCGAATTCAACAGCTGCTTCTGCATGGAGTTGTGCTGTATCGAAGAGTGGAATTCTAACATCCTTCTGTTTGATGAGAAGTGGAATTTCCGTGCATCCCAGGATAATTCCTTCTGCTCCCTGCTCGATCAATTCGTACATGATGCTGTAATATATTCCTCTGGAATATTTCTTAATTTTACCGGTAACCAGTTCATTAAAAATAATTTTATGAACCATCTCTCTTTCTTCTTTTGGTGGAATAAGCACATCGATATCGGATTTTTCTTTTAATCTTTTTTGATAGAAATTTTCTTCCATTGTTGTTTTAGTTCCCAGAAGACCCACTTTATGAAAACCTTCTCTTTTAATGGCTTTACCCAAGGGATCGGCAATGTGCAATAGGGGAATAGAGACGGAATTCTGAACTTCATTGTAAACTTTGTGAAGTGTATTTGCACAAATAAGAACGCAGTCAGCTCCTGCTTTTTCCAGTAGGATTGCTTTATTTGTAAGTAGCTTGCTGATCTGTTGCCAGTTAGAATTGCGAATAACTTGAAAATCCAGGGAATAAAGCAGGATCTCAGCAGAATGAAACTTACCCATTTTGTGCCTTACTGTTTCGTTAATTATCCTGTAGTATTCTTTAGTAGATTCCCAACTGACTCCACCGATAAGACCTATCGTTTTCATAAGTTATTTACCTCAACAGTTACCTTCATTATTTCACCCTTTTTAAGTTTGATCAACATGCCTTCATAGTATATTAATTCCTTTTTCAATGTACATATTTTTGATGATATGATGGATAATATGATAAAAGTTACTAAAGCTGAAACACAAAAGAACGTATCTTTTGTAATAAAACTAAATATGGAATACAATAGAAAGGCAAATAAATTGATAAATGCATTGATTATTCGTGAACCCCAATGATCAAATTTGCTTGATAATAAATTTAGTAATTCTTTCATATTTGATTTATTATCTTTTTTTTCTTTCGTTTGTTTAATATTGGAATAAAGACCAATTTGAATTGCATGTTTAGCTATAATTTTCTTGTTCTTTTTTTTCTTAATCTTAGTCCATGCAATTACTTTTTCAATTGATCTTTTCATGCAATGAGCTTCGGGATTTAATGTATCATATATTTGATAAATTATCCATCCTAACAAAACAGCTATTAAGAACTCAGGTGCAATAAGTTTAAGCAGTTGTTCTCTGCTGCATATTTTACCAGTTCCGCGCAGAAAAACATTTAAATGTACAAAAAACATTAAGCCTGGAATTTGATATCTTAAAAAATGTCTTAATTCAGACATAAACCCTCCAGTTTATTTGATCTCCAGTAACTCCACATCAAAGATCAGTGTTGCTTTAGGTGGGATAACACCGGGATATCCCTTTTCACCGTAAGCCAATTGGTACGGTATAACAAAGCGCATTTTATCTCCAATTTTCATCAGGGCAATCCCTTCATCCCAACCTGCAATTACTCGACCCATGCCTAAAGTGAATTTAAATGGTAGAGCGCGTTTTACTGACGAATCAAAGATAGTACCATCTTCAAAATAACCGGTATAATGCACTGTTACTTCATCACCGGCTGTAGCTTGTTTTCCAGTTCCTTCATTTACAAGATAGTATTTCAAACCGGAATCTATGATAATACTTGCTTTAGTTTCGATATTGAAAGGTTCTATTACGATAGCCGGCAGAATATCAACAAGTTCAACATCAAATATAAGAATAGAATTCGGCGGAATAGATCCTGTTGCCCTGCTGCCGTAACCCAATTCTGGTGGAATTATAAAAGTGGCTTTATCTCCCTTGTGCAATAGCGCAATTCCTTCATCCCAGCCTTTAATAACCTGTCTCACTCCCAGTTCAAATGTGAATGGCTCGTTTCTGTCCAGTGAGCTGTCGAACTTGGTTACATCCTCCAGTTTGCCAGTGTAATGGACAACTACACGGTCACCTGTTTTGGGTAATTCTCCATCTCCATGTTCGGTTATGCGATACTTTAAACCTGAATCAGTAGTAATGAATTCCTCATTTTGAGCAAATCCCGAAACACCACAAAGTAGCATTGCTGTTAACATGATCATTGTAATTTTCATCCTTTCTCTCCTTATTTTTCTATATGTTATATGTTGTTATAATGAATTTTCCGTTGGTAAATTTAATATCTTCGATCATTAAGCCAATTACCTTATCTTTCAGGAATCGCTCTATATAAAAAATTACCTGTGGATAATCTAACTGAATATAATTATTTTCCGGTAGGGAAGCAAGTCTTAGAACTTTATCTGCAAACCAGGTTGTATGCATTTCTAAAATTATCATCCCCTTTTCGAATTCTACAAAATTTACAAAAGCATCAACTTCGTGGGGAATGATCATTCCAGTATTGTATTTAAAATTTATGGTTTCACCCTGAATATCGATATTTGAGATTTTTTCCGGTATTATTTTATTTGCGATCAAGATATCGATCAATTCTGCAATCGTGATTTCTAATTTAGCCATAATATCTCCTAAACATCCGGGTTTAACCGTTTAGTAAAATAGATGATATCGGTATGTTTTTCATAACCGGTTTTTTGAAATAATTTCATGGATTGTTTGTTCCAGTTTTCTATAAGACTGGCAATAATTTCTATTCCCTGCTGCGCTAAAAAGTTCTCCGCTTTGGCGATAAGTTTTTGAGCGAGTCCTTTGTTTCTGAATTCCGGGGTAATTACCAGCCGGTTGATCCAGCCTTTTCTGCCATCATGTGTTGCAAAAATTGAACCAATCATATTATGTTCATATTCCATCAACAGGATGTTAGTGGCAGGATTTTTTAACTCTTCGCTTATTTTGTTCTTTCTGTCTCTACCTCTCGGACGATAGGGCAGACCTGCTTCATTCCAGAGTTTGATCAACTCATCATAATCGGTTATATCCATCTTTCTTATAGATAATTCTGAAAAGTCCATCGATCCTTCCATCAGGAAAGCATTTCACATGCTTCTTTTATTGTGATAACTTCAAAACCATTTTCAAAAATGAATTTCATGATCTTCCTGAAATCATCAGGTTTGCAGTTTCTGGGGTGTCCCACAGCATCATCAAGAATGCGATGGAAACCTATAACTACAATAGATTCTTTGTATTCCACTGCTTTGATAATCCTTGCAATTGCATGTTCTGCAGTGTAGTCTGTATGGTATGAAAAATAACCCAGGTTTTTTCGATCCAGTGGCGCATGCAGACATAGATCACGGCTGGTACGTACATTCTGATAATACTGCAGAATTATCTCATAATGATCCTCGGTTGCATTACCACCGGGCAGAGCAAACGTGGAATGGTTTAATCCATGTTCTTGCAGGTTCAGCCAATCCTGGTATATTTCGTATTCCACGATCTCAATAGGATTATTCGGCATCGAAATGTGATGCAGGGTATGACCTGCAGTTTCCCAACCATATTCAAATTCAAGTTCTTCAACTTCCTGCCAGGAAAGTTTATCTTCTCCGCCGATATATCCTGTGTTAATTACATTAGTAGCACAAAAATCGTATTCATTCATAATAGGCAAAGCTGTAGAGTATATACTTTCATGCGCATCATCAAAGGTTATAACGATGTATGTTTGAGCAGATCGTGATTCAGTTGCCATATCGCAACAAAAAAGAAAAAGCAGGGGTAACAACTTAATCAATTTCATAATCAATTTGCACCTGAAATCCGATCAGATAATAATCCGTTCCGATGGATGGATTGAAATAGCTTAGATTTGTTGCCACCGACCACTGGGGAAGGATATTGTAGGAATTAATAATATTCACCTCACGATCGAATCCGATATCTGATTCCCAATACCTATAAGATGCATAATTTGTAAATTTGTTGTATTCGAGTTCCAGGAAAGATTGGGATTGCCACACTTCATTTATTTCCCAATCAAAAATAGTATATAGAAAATTTGAGCCGAAACTAAATGAACCAGTTGGTTGGATGATGATCTCTGATAGGTTAGCAAAACGCTTCCTTGTTCTATGCGTGAAATCATAAGCGTGCATATATTCGTAGACCACTGAATTATAAATGCTCAAGAAATTTAAATCTTGCATGACCTCAGAACCAAAAGCGTGCATGGGCATATTTAGTAATCTGTCCCTTCCGCAATATAAATAATAGAATTCAAAATTGCTGTTATCATTAGAATAATCGAACGAGAGCATTCCCAGGCTCGAATTGAAATTATTTCCACCAACCTTTCCGGATATAATTAAGTTGTTAGTATTTTTGTTTATCTGCAATCCGTTGAACCTGTAATCTTCTATCACGCCTTTATCAAAATATATTCCATATACGTTTTTGTTTAAAATCTCTGAATACCTGCCGATCTCTATCCAATCAAATTTGTAGATAAATTCCCAATTTCCCCGTGTAGTGGAAATACCGGTTCTTTCCAGAATTATCTTCTTATCGAAAAGATCGTTTCTATAGCTCAAATCTATCCAGATGGAAGAATTCTGCTGAATTAAGTATTCACAGCCAATCTCCAAATTTATCTTCTCCAGATAGCTGAATTCATTTTCATCACGGTCGGGAAAGTAGTCACTTCCTATATATGAGTTCAGTGTATAATGATAAGAACGGGCATCGAGGTATTCCAGCAAATTAAAAGCATAAATACGGAGACAAAAGAATAAACTAATCAAGATCAGAATTTTTTTCATATTATCCAGATCTATTTTAAATGTTTGGTGGCGATCTTGAAAACCTTATTGAAATTTTTATCTACTTTCTTTTCCAGAGCTTCAGATACCGGGAAGGGGTTGATATGGTCATATTTATATTTAAAATCCATAACTGTAATTTTAATGGAAATATTACGATTTTCACCATTGAGAGTGTTAATGACTTCTGAGGGAGGTATTACCTGATCTTTTTTCAGAGCTAATGCCGCCACTCTTTTGCTTATTTCTTTCAGATTCTTCTCACGAAAGCTTTTCATTTTATGATAGTCCAGCATGCTTTTGAAACAATTTCCCACCGGATGTAATTTACTAAAATAATGAGCCAACCTTTCATCTTTTTTCATTTCCTGGTCTATATGTTCTATGAAGAAAGAATATACAGCAATATTAGCTTCGCTATCCATGATAAATTTGGAAGTAGGGCACATTCTATTCAGAGTAGGACCACCGCAGAAGTTAAAAAGTCTGGATTTTGAAAAATAATTGTAGGGATTGGTCATCATGAGAATTTGTGCCAGGAAAGATCCAATTGAATAGGCAAACAGGTCGATGCTTTCGTTTTTAGATATTATAGGATGATATCCGGATTTTATTTCTCTGATCAACTGGATTATATCGAAATAGGTTTGTAAACCAGACCATAAGAATCTTTGTGGGTAGAATTGGAGACGAGAGCTGAGCGCTGCATTGGCAAAAGAGCTGTACGACAGGTTTGGATTCAACTTCTTTCTTTCTTCATTCACATTGATCATGAATCTGGGGTCTACCCACTCTTTTGGAGCACGGTTCATATGAAAAGCTATTGGGAAGAGAATAACCGTTTTATGGGTTGATTCTGCCAGTTTTTTTGCCCAGGGGAGATACTTCGTCCAATCCTTTTCATTAAGTCCATGTAGAAGGATTATCACACCTTTCGATTTTATTTTCTTAGGTTTTTTTTTCTTTGCTTTTACTTTATTATCTTTCTTTCTTTCTTTAGTTGCTTTTTCCTTTTCCGGTTTGTAACTTTGAAAGATACTATAGTTGAAATTAATGTTCTCTTTTATCTTGGAATCATCAAGTTTTAGTATTCTGTTCAGGTTGGGTGTATCGGGTGTGTTTCTCTGCTCCTGTATATTCTTAAAAATTCTGTTGTGTTCATTACATCGGTACTCTTCTTCACCGGGAAGGATATTGTAACTGAAAGATTCAAAAGGTAAATTATGAATTTGTAAATAAAGTTCATCGATATTTATACATTCCTGATTAATATCAAATTTATCTTTCAGTATATTAAACTCTTTTAAATAAGACATTATTTGCTCCAAATATGCTTGTCAGTTAAAATCCTGCCAGCCACTCCAGTGTTAAATTTGTTACAGATATCAGCAAAGCTGCAATTACAGAATTAAGACATCCTGCAATCTTAAATCTTGGTACCAGGGCAGAAACGATGATCAAGCACAATCCATTTATAAAAAGCAGGAAAATACCCAGTGTGAGAATAGTCAACGGGAAAGTTAACAATACTAATACCGGTCGAATAATTACATTAACTAAGGCAAGCACAACAGCCGTGATGATTGCAGTTAAGAAATCTTCTACAATAAAAAGCTTTGTTATCTTACCTACCAGGTAAATAGATAAAGCCAGAATTAATAATCTAAGAAAAAAATCTATCATCAGTTAGAGAATTTACGTAAGAAAGCCGGGATTTCCATCTGCTTACCGGGAAGTTCATTGGTTTCAGTATCTTGTTTTTTGTCCAGGCTCATAGAACCGGAACTGCGGATTCGAAGCAGTGTTTTATTGATATCTTCGTTATCATCAGCTTTTTCACTGATTATGCTTTCACGTTCGTAAACTGTAGTACCGGGAGTATCCAATCCGGTGGCTATCAGGGTAACCTTGATCTTGCCTTCCATGGATTCATTGAATATAATACCAGTAATAATGTCACCATCCTCACCGGCTTTTTTTACGATCTCCTGTGTAATAACTTCAAATTCATCCATTCTGAAATCATTGCCGGCAGTTATATTTATAAGAATTCCCTTGGCATTCTCTATGTGAATATCAGATAATAGCGGATTATTCATTGCCAGGTTGGCTGCTTTGGCAGCTCTATCATCTCCATCGCATACACCGGTTCCCATCAAAGCCAGACCTCGATTTACCATGACTGTTTGTACATCGGCAAAATCAACATTCATATAACCGCTGTAATGAATTATTTCTGAGACTGCTTTAGCTGCTTCGTATAACACATTATCAGCCTTTTTAAAAGCTTCGATCACGGTCATATCGGGATATATTTCTTTCAATTTTTCATTGGGAACCACGATTAGAGTATCTACGTTTTCCCGCAGTTTCTTTATCCCTTTTTCTGCGTTTACTGTACGTTTTTTACCTTCACCAATGAATGGACGGTTTACGATTCCGATTGTTAGTATTCCCATTTCACGAGCTAGAGAGGCAATAATCGGTGTTGCACCGGTACCGGTACCTCCCCCCATACCAGCAGCAATAAAAAGCATATCTGCACCTTTGATGTAGTTCTTAATATCCTCGCGGGATTCTTCAGCAGCTTTTCTGCCAATTTCCGGATTAGCACCAGCGCCCAGTCCTTTGGTAGCTTCCTTTCCAAGCTGGAGTTTTATTTTAGCTTTAGATCGTTTTAGATCCATTATGTTAGTATTAGCTGCAATAAATTCCAGTCCTGCAAGGTCATATTCTATCATAGTGTTAATGGCGTTACCACCAGCTCCACCAACCCCGATGATCTTGATATGTGTCCCGAAGGGTATTTCGTCTTGATTCAGGTCAAGTTCGAGCATCTTTCCCCCCTAAATATATTCTTTGAATATTTCTTTAATTTTGTTGATGATCTTTGTAAAAGAATTTCCAATTTTTATGCTTTGAACTTTGCTTTCCTTACTTACCAGTTCATTGAAAGCATAATACAGAATTCCTACACTGGTAGCGTATTTCGGATTTTCCAGCCGTTCTGTTGGTCCTGCAAGATCGGTTAAATTCGGATAGCCGATTTTGGCGGACATATTGAAAATCTCTTCGGCTAAGACGTCACTGTTTTTTAACAAGGATGCTCCCCCGGTCATTGTAAGACCTGCAGTTATCATTTTCAGATCATATTGTTCGTGTAATATTTTGTATGAACCTTCAAATATCTCACGCATACGGGCTTCTACTATTTCATTAACATATCGCAATTTTTTCTGTTTTGATTCCCTGCCGCCGATGCCTTCAATGTCGATAAGAGCATCTTCCGGTATCTGGGATGCCAGTGAGTTACCCTGATTGATCTTCAGGTTTTCGGCATTCTGTGGTGATGTATGCAGTCCGATTGCCAGATCGTTAGTGATATCTGTTCCACCAAGCGGTAATACAAAACTGAACCTGATGCTGTTTTTAAAGAACACGGCAATATCTGTAGTACCTCCACCAATATCGATCAGGATAGATCCGAGTTCTTTTTCAACTTCATTAAGAACTGCATTGGAAGAGGCTATTGGCTCAAGGTATATATCGACTACTTTATAACCTGCTCTTTCTATACATTTTTTCACATTACGAAGTGTATTGATATCTGCCATTACAATATGAACATGAGCAGAGAGATTAAATCCACTCATGCTGACCGGATTCAAGATGCCTTCCTGGTCATCGATCTTGTAATATTGATGAATAGCATGAATTATTTCCAGACGTTCATTGCCTTGTTGGATTTTTACATTATTCTTAGAATTTGTGATCACGTTTTCCACATGTTCCTGTGTGATCTCACAGGGATCTGCACCAGTAGTGAGAGATATTCTGCCGATCGTATTCTGACTTTTTATATGATTTCCGGCGATACCTACATATAGATTTCTGGCTTTAAAACCCGCCATATTTTCCGATTCTACGATGGCATCTTTTATTGATTGAGTAGCTTTCATAATATCTACTACGATGCCATTAACCAATCCGTCTGACCTGCTTGTGCCAATACCTTTAATTTCCAGCATATTCTCTTCATTAAAAGTAGCTATTATAACGCAGATCTTGGTTGTTCCAATATCTATAGCAGTAATTATCTGTCCGCTCTTCATTGATCCTCCGACCTTATCACCAGTTGATTCTTGAAACGAAGATCCACGATAGTACCCTTTTCAAATGTTCTATTCTGTTCCAGGAAAACATATCGTTTTAATTTTTCTTCAACTTCATCATCACCAAAGATTATTCGGTAGCCAACACTGGTTTCTACCATAACTATATCGCCATCATTCTCATAAAATTCTGAAATGTGGTTGGAAAATTCCGGATCGGTTTTTATCAATCTATCGTAGAATGTGAAGACTCTTTCTACGAAATCATTTTCGATCTTTTCCCCAAAAAGAAAATCACTGGAAGGAATATCTGTTTCGATAACAGGAATGATCTCATGCTCGTAGAAGTTCTTATTATCCAGCACAATACGATTCCTGTCGATAGGGAAGATCTCGCCTTCTTTAGATTTTAAATAGAAAATTCCTTTCTTTTCTTTAACCATTATCCTTAATTCATCAGGAAAGATTTTTATCACTTTAATATCGTCTATCCTTAATATGTTTTCGTATTTTTGAAGAACATCTTTTTTGGAAACTGCATAAAGGTTCTGTCCCAGAAAATCACGGGAAAGGTTTTGCAAAAATTCGCTTTCCAGGTTGATATTACCACTAATCTCGATCTTATTAATATAGAACATATCCATTTTTATGATCAAGCTCTTAACACCAAAATATGAGGCAACAATGATTCCAGAGCTGAATATGAAGTAAAAAAAATATCTACTGGAACCTGTTTTCTTTTTAACTATCAATTAATCACCTTTATCTCAAGTTCGAGCTGAATGCCCTTTCTTTTATAAACTTCCTTACGAACCAGCTCAATTAAACCCATCACATCTTCAAAAGTGGCATTTCCTTTATTTAGAATAAAATTCCCATGCTTCTCACTGATCTCTGCATCACCGATTCTTGAACCTTTCAAATCGCATTCTTCCACCAGTTTTCCAGCAAAATAACCCGGAGGATTTTTGAAAGTGCTGCCCAAACTCGGAAAATCATACGGGTGTCTATTCCTGCGTTCTGTCAGGATCGATTGAATATCAGATGAGATCTTTTCTCTGGTTTTTTCTTCCAGGTTGAATGCTATCTTTATGATGAAACCATCGATTGAAGAATGCCTGTAATCGAAATTCAGTGCTTCCTTTCGAATGATTTCTTCCTTACCTTCAGGATTAATAATTTCTACCCAATCCAGGTAATCTGAGATGTTTTTTCCGAAAGCACCGGCATTCATATTTACTGTTCCGCCCAGGTGAGCAGGAATGCCAGCCAGGAATTCCAAACCACCAAGTTCGTACTGCATCATTTCGTTTAAGAACTGGTTAATATCGTAATTGGAAGAAACGACAACCTGGTTATCATTTACTTCACATATCATGGGAAGATCTTTATCCAGAATTACCACCCTATCGCCCACATTTCCAAAGAGGATATTCGAACCTCCGCCTACCGGCAGGAAATCAAGCTCTGCCTTTTTTGTGTTAGTTATTATTTGAGCTAAATCACTAACACTCTGCGGAGTAAAGAGATAAGATGCCCTATCTCCAATCCTTATGTTAGAGCATTCCTTTAAGGAACTATCTGAAAGAAATGAAGTTAGCACTTTGTTGTCAAATACTTTTTCTATTTTTTTCGTGTTTTTCATTTTTTTTCTTCTAAAAATTTCTCACCGAATTTATAAATATCTCCTGCACCTATGGTGATCACAATATCGCCTGGTTTTGTAATTTTTGTTATTTCCTCCACAATATTATTATTATTTTCTACATAATGTGCGTTGTTATGCCCGGATTGAATTGCTGCATCGGCTATCATTTTCCCGGAAACACCTGTTATCGGTTTTTCTCTGGCAGGATAGATAGGAGTTATGATCAAAACATCAGATTGATAAAAAGATCTTCCAAATTCATTGTAAAAGTCACGGGTGCGAGAAAACAAATGAGGTTGGAAAACAGCTACAATGCGGTTGTCAACGCTATCTTTAACGCCTCTCAAAGTTGCTTCGATCTCGGTGGGATGATGAGCATAATCATCATAAACAATTATTCCGTTTTTTTCACCTTTATGCTCGAATCTTCTGAAAACTCCATCATATTTTGCCAGCCCCTTTTGAATTGCCGGAAAAGGTATATCCAATTCCAAACCGGTAGCAACTGCTAAAAGTGAATTAAGGATATTATGAATTCCCAGAACGCTCAAATTTATTCTGCCAAGGATTTTATCATTATAAAGTGCTGTATAGCTCGATTTGAAATCTTTCAGTTCGATATCGACAGCGCGAATATTTGCCTGTTTGGATAAACCATAAGTCACTATTTCTTTTTCGATTTGAGAAATGATCGACTGCACACCATGATCATCGATGCAAACAATAGCACTACCAAAAAAAGGAACTTTATTAGCGTACTCAATAAATGCTTTCTTCACTCCTTCCAGGTCTGTATAACAATCCAGATGGTCGGCTTCGATGTTTGTGATACCAGCTATTATGGGGCTTAAAGTAAGGAAAGAGCGATCGAACTCATCAGCTTCTACCACGATGTATTTCCCGGAACCAAGCAAGTTGTTGGAACCATAATTCTTCACAATTCCACCTACGATAATCGTGGGATCTAGGTTAGCTTCTGAGAGAACACTTCCTACCATGGATGTGGTGGATGTTTTTCCGTGTGTTCCGGCAATGCCAATTCCGTAGCTCATCCGCATAATCTCCGAAAGCATTTCTGCTCGACGAATCACAGGGATTTTCTGTTTTAGTGCAGCTACAATTTCCGGATTGTCATCCTGTACCGCAGAAGATTTTACAACTACATCTGCGCCGGCAACAAGTGATGGATCGTGACCTTCGGCTATCCGGGCACCTTTTTTTACAAGATGATCAGTAATTTCGGTACAGGCAAGATCGGAGCCTGTTACTTCAAAACCTTGGTTAAGAAGCAGTTCCGCTATTCCGCTCATACCAATTCCACCGATTCCTACGAAATGAATTTTCTTTGTTCTTCCAAGCATATATGCTCCTAGCTATTCAATTTTCCTATGACATAATTTGTTATTGTTTTAACAGCTTCCAGATGATGAGTTTTTTTGAACTTCTCATGCATATTTTTGAAATTATTTTGCATTTTATATATCATAGATTTTAATAATGCCGATGTGAGATCTTTCTGTTCAAGAACCATAGCAACATCTTTATTCTGCAATTCGACAGCATTATAAAATTGATGATTTTCGGCAGCAGAGGGAAGAGGAATCAGAATCGAAGGAAGTTTTTTTGTTTCGAGTTCTGCCAGAGATATAGCACCAGCACGTGCTATCACAAAATCTACCGAATTATATATCTTTCCGATCTCATCTGTAAAATCGAAACCATAAACTCCTTTTTTGTTTTGAATCTTTGGATGGAATTCGTTAAAACTAAATTTTCCGATCTGCCAGATTATTTCCATTCCATTTTCCAGAAGCTCATCCATAATTGGTAGAAAAGTTTTGTTCAGAACCACCGAACCCTGGCTACCGCCCGTTAAAAAGAGTTTGATCGTATCTTTTGTTAAACCGAGTTCTTCGAAATTCAATTCAGATGTCTCTCCTATTATCCTGCTATTTACTGGATTTCCGGAAAAGATCAATTTCTTCTTAGGTAAATATTTCTCGGCTCCTTTGGCGCCCAGGAATATTTTTTCAGCATATTTACTTAAAATCCTGGTGGTTGCTCCGGGATAGCTGTTCTGTTCCTGCAGAAAAATGGGAACTTTCTTCAAATGTGCCGCATAACCGACCGGACCACTCACAAATCCTCCGGTTCCGATAAAAGCATCAGGTTGAAAATCCCGAATGATCTTTTTTGAATCATGAATGCTTTTTAGTAATTTATAAGGAAATTTAAGATGTGTCAGAGTGATCTTCCTGTAGAATTTTTGAACATTAATGCTCTTAAAAGTAATTTTTCTTTTGGCTGTGAGTTCTTCTTCCATACTGTTTTTATTTCCCACAAATAGAACATCGACATTGTTTTTGATAAGTTCTTCGGCAATGGAGATGGCAGGAATAATATGACCACCTGTTCCTCCGGCTGCGATAATGACTTTCTTGTTTAAGCTCTTCATCTAAAACCTTTGCCTCTCTGCGCTGATATTCAATAAAAGCCCAACTGTGAACGAATTTATCAGAAGCGAAGTACCACCATAACTTATGAACGGTAATGTAACTCCCGTAGATGGAACAGCTGCCAATGATACTCCTATGTTAACCATTGCATTAAAGAAGATATTCATTCCTAGTCCAATTCCAGCCAACATTAAGAACATGTCCTTCTTGTATGAATTAATAATCGCTCTGGCAAAAAGAAATACATACAAACCCAGAACAAACAACGCACCCAGAAATCCGAATTCTTCTCCGATAATCGAATAGATATAATCTGTTTTTGCCTCGGGCAGGAAATAGTGTTTTCCTGTTCCTTTCCGGGGAGTAGTACCAAATAATCTTCCACCGGTCAGAGAGATAAGGCTTTCTCTTATCTGGTAATCATTTGTACCGCTATATTCGGAATCTTTGTTTAAAGCTTTGTGAAATAAAGAATATTTTTCATATATCTGCATCCGTTCACCGCGATATCTGGGACCGAGTTTCAAAACTATCATTAAAGCAATTAATGAAATACAAATTAAAAGAAGTATGGTTGAAAACCGGATCTTTGCCAATAGTAGCAATGAAATAAGTGTGAAACCGGAAATAATAAGCGGACTGAAATGCTTTTCTGCCAGGATGAGTAAAAATACAATTAATGTCATAACTATTAGAGCGTTAAAATGTCTAAGAAATCCTTTGGGTCTGGTTTCATCAATAATTTTTTGTTTCTTCTCCAAGAAATGAGCAAAATACAAAATAAGCACAATTCGCGCTATCAAGCTGGGTTGAATGTTTATTTTCCAGATACGAAAGCTTCTGATAGCTCCCTTTACGTTTTCTCCGAAGATCAATACTGCAATTAGAAGTAGGATGGTAATGATAAGAAACATGAAAATATAAGGGCGGATTTTTTCTAATTTAACTACTTTAAAAGCAAACCACAACGAGAAAACAGAAAGCCCGAACCAGATAAATTGTCTGTAAAAAAAAGACATGGAAGTTCGTATGGAACTTATGTTCAACTGCATATACAGCCCTATGAACATGAGCAGCATGTATACAAACAGAATGTAATAATCATATCCGGCAATATAAGTTTTAGCTTTCATTTTTCAATTTCAATACAATTTCTTTAAATCTATTTCCACGTTCTTCAAAATTTTTGAACATGTTATAACTTGTACAAGCAGGGGAAAGTACCACATATTCACCCGCAGATGCTTCTTTGAACGCATTTCGTATTGTCTCTTCAAAATCTTCACATACAGTCAGTTCGACTGAACCGGTGAAAGCTTTTTTCATTTCCAATCGGGTTTCACCTGTCAAATAAACTTTCCTGGCATATTTTTTCAAATAAGGAATTAGAATCGAATAATCTTCACCTTTACCACCACCACCCATGATGATACGGATTGACTGATCGAAAGATCGAAGTGCATATTTCACAGATTCGGTATTGGTTGCTTTGGAATCATTTACAAATTTAACTCCCTTTACCTCTGCCACGAATTCCAGCCGGTGGGGAAGAGAAACAAATGTAGAGAGTGATCTTTCAATTGTATTCTTCTCAATTCCAAAAGGAGAAACAGCCAGGATAGATGCCATGATATTGGCAATATTATGCGGTCCTTTAATGGTGGATTTATCAATGTTAATAAATTCGGAACCAAATATTATCTGTTCACCATTAAGATAAATATCTGTTTTGGAATTAAGGGAAAAATATTCGGGATCAAGTTTATTTCTGTGTTTCATGCTCATTTCATTGTCCAGGTTTAAGATCGCAAGATCGGAGTTATCCTGGTTTCTAAAGATATTGAATTTTGCTAAAGCGTAGTCATTAAAATTGTTGTACCTGTTTAAATGGTCGGGAGTTATATTCAATATTGTGGCTACATCCGGTTTGAATTCATCTATCAGTTCAAGCTGGAAACTGCTTAATTCCAAAACGATAAAATCGATACCGGGCTTTTCAATTGGGTAGGAACAGAATGCCAT
>CBFDCX010000010.1:0-18283 GCA_965603415.1 uncultured bacterium | reverse complement strand
TTTCTTCATATTTTATAACCGATAGAGACCCGGTGTGAATTTTCCAATTCAGAATTCTGCTCGAAGGAATAGTTTATCTTCCAATTGCGATGATTAATGGAAAGCCCACCAGTGAAGTTCTCAATATCATAACCAAGGTAGAGATCGACAGCTTTATGCATGTTTATTTCACAACCGAGATGGTAGTCCATGCTGAGAAATCCCAGAGAAAATTGCGAAGCTGTGTCCCTGCTTTCGGTGTAGAATTCTGTTCCTGCGAAGAATCGGGAGTTTCGCTTTATAATGGGGAAAACGAGCTGGTAGTTAAGCTCAGCATCAAGTCCGGGATTTACGATCTCATGTGTTCCATTTGCCCAGAGTATCTGGGTCGAGAAAAAATCACGTATCTTCAAACCGAGAAATAGATTTTTATTTAATTCCAGGAAAGTGGAAATATCGGCACCAAAACCATATCCGCTTTCTTCTGCAAGAGAACGATAGGCAAATTTGGGTGTAATGCCAATTACATATTTTCCGATATTTCGGGACAAACCAAAGTAAATTACAATATCAGAATTATTTACAGACTTATATTTATAGGGACGATTTGCATAAGAGAGAGAATCGGCAGGATCTTCAAGTTTTGTAAGCGGAATATCATCAATACCTATACGTGTGATTACTACTGAAAATTTATTCTCTATTCCCCAGATAGCAGATGCCATATCGTAGGTAAGCAGCCCAGAATATTCTTCAGCATGCATCAGTTCGAACTTGTTCTCATCTATCCGGGAAAGAAGCGCTGAATTCCAATAAGCAAGAGCAAAAGAATATTCATCGGAAACGCCACAGCCACCCAGGGCATAGTTGCGTACTCCCGCTCCCATTCTGAAAATCTCGCCGGCATATTTAGTAGCAGAAAGATTTACAGCCAGTAGAATCACAACCAGTATTATTATTTTTTTCATATCTCTATCAATTAAACTTTTTTATATCGGTTTTACAAAAGTTCCGATGATCTTTTTCAGTTTTCCTTCTGAAAAAGAAATCGTCAATTTTGCATCATTTCCCGATCCACTAACATCCAGGATCACACCTTTTCCAAATTTATCATGTATTATTTTCTGTCCAATATTAAAATATTTTTGTGATTCCAATACTATGTTTTTCTGGTATTTTCCGATTTTAGTTCGAGGTGCCTGGGATTCTCTAAAAGTATTGTCATCCTTCTTAATATACTGTTCGTCAATTTCCAGCAGGAATCGGCTTGGAAGAGAAGTCAGCACAGTATCGAAATACCGACGGTGCCTGGTATAACAGAGTTTCACAGATTTTTTTGCACGGGTAATAGCCACGTATAAAAGCCTGCGTTCTTCTTCCAGGTTATGCAGGGTATCCACCGATCTGGAATGAGGAAGTAAACCGTCTTCCACTCCCACAATATAAACATTATCAAATTCAAGTCCTTTGGCATTGTGCATTGTCATCAGCTTAACTGCTTCTTCATCTTCATCCACATTATCAAGATCGGTTTGCAGAGAGATCTGCTGCAGGAAGTCGATTAGAACAGGTTGTTCACCTGTGTCATTTTCATAGTTTTCCGCAAATTCTTCGGTTGCTGCTATGAACTCTCTGATGTTCTCAGAGCGTGAGATATCTTTTGGATCTTTACTTTTTTCGTAAAAATCTATGAATTCAAATTCTTCGATTATGTTCTTTGTTAAAACAGTAACAGGCAGATTTTCAGAATCCACTTTCCATTTCTTCAGTTTGGAAACCAGCTCTGCAACTGAACTTTCCTGCTTGCCTGAAAGGGAGGGATTTTCTTTCTGAATGGCATCGAAATATGTGTAGTTGTTTTCCAATTTGAAAGCACTGATCTTATCGATGGTCATCTTGCCGATACCGCGGGGAGGGACATTGATAATACGCAGAAAGCTCTCTTCATCAGCAGGATTTACCAGTGCTTTTAGATAAGCCAAAATGTCTTTAACTTCCTTTCTCTGGTAGAAATTAACACCACCAACGATCTGGTATCGTAATTTTTGCAGAGAAAAAGCATTCTCAAATACGCGTGATTGAGCATTTGTGCGATAAAGAACTACACATTCATTCAGGCTTTTTCCCAGAGATTGCAATTTCGAAATCTCCCTGGCGACATATTCGGCTTCTTTATTCTCATTTTCCAATTTAACAAGTTCCGGTTTTTCCGATGAAGAAATATCGGTCCACAAAACCTTCTTATGCCGTTCGGTATTGTTTCGGATCAAACTATTTGCAGCATCGAGGAATGATTTGGGAGAACGGTAGTTCTGTTCCAATTTGATCTTCATAACGTTCTTATAGTCGGCTTCAAAACTGAGGATATTCCTGATATCTGCACCACGCCAACTGTATATTGCTTGATCATCATCTCCTACCACGCAAAGATTCTGATGATCTTTTGCAATAAGATTGATGATCTTGAATTGAGCATAATTCGTATCCTGGTATTCGTCTATCATTACATAACGAAATTTTTTCTCGTATTTTTTACGGACTTTAGCATTATCATGAAAAAGAATAGCAGTGTACATAAGCAGGTCATCAAAATCCAATGCATTATTTACAGACAGGAAATCCTGGTATGCTTTGTATATTTTATGTACTGTTTCGGATAAGTAGTTAGAATCGTTGAAATTAAAGAAATCTTTTGGCAAGATGAGTGAATTCTTCTGGCGGCTGATAATTTCACGCACTTTTCCCGGGGAGAATTTCTTCGGATCGATATCAAGTTTTTTATAAACTTTCTTTATTACGGATTTCTGATCTGATTCATCATAGATAGAGAAATTGGAATTAAAAGAAAGAGATTTTTCTTCATACCTGAGAATACGTGTACAAACGGAATGGAACGTTCCAATCCACAAAGAACGGGCAGAGATGCCAAATGTGTTTTCAAGACGGTCTTTCAGCTCTCTAGCGGCTTTATTAGTGAAGGTCACTACCAAAATATTCCATGGATTTACATTCTTTTTGTTTATCAGGTAAGCTGTACGATAGATAACAGAACGTGTTTTGCCGCTACCGGCACCCGCCAGTACAAGAACCGGACCTTCGGTGGTAGTAACAACTTTATATTGCTGCGGATTGAGTTCTTTCTGCAGGTTCATATATTATAGTTAATTACTCCAGCTTTTAGGTTCGGAACGATAGCCTTCCAGTTTTTTGTCTTCCACTATCTTGTAGGCAGACATCTTGTACCAGTAAAAATTCTCAGAAATAACTACATCAACATCTTCGTATAAAGAGTCGGCTTCATCAGGTTCAAATATGATTGAGTATAGACCATCATAAGTTTGAGATCTATAAATAAAATAGCCATCAATGAAGTCCGGGTTCATGGGTTCCCATTGAATTTCAATAGTGTATTCTTCTGTAATAGAAATATTTATTCCTGTTACTTTACCTGGTGCTTGAATACCACTGTAAAATGGGTCAAGAGGATTATTCCTATCTAAAGAACAGGAAATAATAAGTAGCAATGAGATTGTAGCAATAGCTATCTTTAACATTAAAACCTCAATGAAATTCCGGTAGGAGTTACCTGCAATTTTTGCTGATGATATTTCTGCAGCAGATCATCCCATAATTGTCGGTTGTATTCTTCTGAAGCGGTAATGGAATCATAAATTGTATATAGCCAGACTGCAATTCCAAAACCCAGGAATATCTGAGAATAAGTATAAGGATCTTTAGCATCGAGATAATACTGATATATATCACCAATATAAGTTGATTTCTTATATTTATCGTAATTATACATTGCCTGATCATAAAAAAAATAGCTTGTTCCTAGCAGCACAATCTCAATACCAAGCAAAACTGTACCTTTGGTATTTTGTTGCGCAGAAAAATGTCCCCATCCCGGAGCAATGGCAGATTTAAGGATGTTATGTGTTATATCCTGTTTATTCATTTCATAGAGTTGAAGAAGTTTCTGTCGGTTGTAGAGTTCTGTGCGGGTTTCATAGAATTTTTGCGTGGTACCCCACCCGTATTTATCAGGATCGGAGAATTTTTTTATATCAAATTCCTCAGCAGAAAGCCAACATAAAGAGAGAAGAATTATAAAAGTAATAATTTGTTTTTTCATTTTTTTAGCAATTCCTCAGATATCTTATTCATAGGAACGATCTCTCGTGTTTGCAAATTTACTCTCCATACAAAGTAATAATTTTCTTCCGGTGCTAAAATGTCAAATCTGACTTCATATTTATACTCTCCAAATGCATAGGATACTTTCCAACCGGATGGTTTTACATTTTCACCATGTTTATCTATCAAATCCGCTTGTAAACTATTCACACCTTGTTTAATAATGCCTTTTTTGAAACTTTGAATAATTTCAAGCGCAAATCCTTTGGGATCTTTCTGAGCCTTTATGGTGTTGTTCATCATGTATATCTTGTTTTGAACCTCTTTCATCTGCATGGAGGAATATGATTTGCGATAATATTCCAGAGCTTTAACATACTCTTTATCGTTTTCATGGGATTCAGCTTTATTTTTATATTGGAATGCTAATGTATAACTTTCTTTCAGCTTTTTTGCTTCTTCTATTGCATCTGTTGATTTCTGATATTCAGGCCATAATTCATAACAAGTTTCATAAATTGCAACTGCTTCCTCGAATTTATAATTTTCTACAAGCCTGCTGCCTTCCTGAAGGAATTCATTACAGATCTCATCCATTCTCTTATTGATCAAATCTCCTTTTTGGGGAGCATAATTCAGTGTTTTTGAATAAAATTCCTTTGCCTGTGTATACTTATGTTCTGTAACAGCGTCCTCTGCCTTCAATAAATAAAGGTCGCTTATTCCAATAAGTATTTCATCTTTGAATTGTGTAGGATACTGGTTGAGTTTAAAAAGAATATCCAGAGCATTATCATAATCAGCGTTTCTTCTAAATTCGACCGCCTGATTCATATAGTAGGGGATCAAGTTGTCTATCAGTGGTTGGATACTGATGGTGAATTTGTTCTCGGGATAATTACTCCAGAGTAAATGATAATCGTTGTATGCTTCCAGTTTTTCATCGGAGTCTATATATATCTTAATTCTATTAAATAAAACTTCTGCTATTAACTCGGAATCAGTTAGATAGGTTGCAATAGAATCATAATAATCTAAAGTAGTTTTAATATCATTGATATTCAAGCTTTCTTCTGCCAGTTTATAATAACAATTATCCAGTTTACTGTCGGCTATTTCTGAATTTGCCAGATAAAATAACCTGGAAGCAAGAAGCCAGTTTTCTTTGTGAAATGCCTGGTAACCCAGTTGGTAATAACAATCGGATCGTTCCAGTTCTGCTTTAGTAGCAAGGGCGCCGTTTGGAGAAATCTGTATATAATCATCATAAAATTTAATAGCAACAACATAGTTACTTTTCATATATAAATTGTAAGCAGTATTGTATTTGTTATTCATTGAACAACTCAGCATGATTACCCATAAGATAAAAGTTGATAATTTTAAAAAAATCTTTTTCTTATTTTGTAAAACTAAATTTCCTGATATTTTCATTTATTTAACTATACCATGGTTGTATCCAGATGATTCATTCATACACTTTCCTTTAGCTGGTTTTCGGGTATTATGATAGGTATCTGATCCAGTTTTTTCCCAAAGAAAAGGAAGATTAAAGCAAAAAGTGCTGTGGAAATTATTAGAACTTTGTCCGATCCAGTTTTAAAAACCAGGATTGCAACAAGTACGATCACAATATTTATGAGATATACGATTAAAGCTGTGATAATGGGTGATTGCATAGCTGTGTCTATACGATGTGTAGAATGATCCTTTCCCCCCTGACTGATTTTTCTTCCATCTCTTTTCCTTGTGAAACTTACCAGTGAAATATCAAAAATAGCGTAACTTAGCAGCAGTACAGGAAGAAGGTAAAAAAGGTTGTTGTTCATTTTGATAACTGCCAATCGACCAGCAAGAATACCCATCGAAGACAGAAAGTATCCTATGAACATGCTTCCTGCATCTCCCAGAAATATCCGAGCCGGATTGAAATTGTATGGGAGGAACCCAAAAGCTGCACCAGCAAAACTCAATGCCATAAGTGACATAAAATTTGCCTGTGGAGCCAGAGTATTGGATTTGCTGATAAAACTAAAAGCATAAAATCCTAAAGCTAAAATTCCAGACATACCTGTAATAATACCATCCATGTTATCCAGGAAATTCAAAGCATTCATAAGACCGACCATCCATAAGAAAAGCAGAGGGAGAGTTATATAAATCGGACCAAAGATATATAACAGATCGTTCGTATATATAAAAATAAAACAAGATAAGGCTTGTCCGATCAATTTAAGCAATGGATTCATTCCATATCTATCATCAATTATTCCTGTAATCACAATGACAGAAGCACCGGTCAGATAACCTAAGATAGGAAGATTAAAAGAGTGCAAATTCATAAAAATTATATATAAGGTTAAAATAAGAAAACCAATAAAAACAGCCAGTCCTCCCAGTAGTGGCGTTGCTTTCTTATGAATTTTCCTTGCTCCGGGATTATCCATGAAGTTGATCTTATTTGCTAATTGAATAATGAAAGGAGTGATGCTGTAAACTGATAGTATGGCAAGCACAAACACACTCAGGCAAGAATAGATTATATGCATATTTACCCCATAGTTAACATAATAACAAACCTTTAAACGCACTCCTTATCGAATTGCTGTGTTTTTTTGTCAATTCTTTTGTATGCTGTTTCACAGTAAATAATATCTTAAAACAAATTGACATTTAGATACTATTCAAGACATTAACTTTTAGGAGAAGAGATGAGAGTTTTCAGGAATAGAAAAGCAGCACATAATTTCTTTTTTATCCAGGAGTTTGAAGCTGGTATCGTATTAAAAGGAACTGAAATCAAATCTATCCGGGCTGGAAAGCTCAGCTTTAAAGATAGCTATGGCAAGATCGAGGATGGAGAGGTTTGGCTTATCAATCTTCATATCAGCTCTTATGAACATTGTGGTGCTTTCGATCATGACCCGGAACGAAAACGTAAACTTCTTCTGAATAAAAGAGAAATTCGAAAGATCCGACAAAATATCGAAGAAAAGGGAATGACTCTTGTACCAAAGGAAATATATATCAACGATAAAGGTCTGGCAAAAGTAAAACTGGCTATTGCTCGTGGCAAAAGAAATTATGATAAACGGGAAACTATACGAAAAAAAGATGAAATGCGTGACCTCCAGCGAAAGCTTAAAGATTATTAAATCATGTGACATTTTTTACCCACAACTGTCCTTTTCTGACACAAAAAAATGTGTATAACTATTAGTTAAATTTAATTTTCAAAATTGCATATTATCTATTTTCAGGCATAACCTTTTATTTCCTATAAAGATACAGCACATCGATTTTTCTAATAACTCAGTTGTTTGTTATGGTATAGCATTTGCTTTTAATACTATATATTATAGAGAACTGGAGTATTTATGAATGAAACGGTAAGATTAATGCCTGCAAAAGAAAATGCTTTAAAGCTGAAAAGACAAAAAGAAGAAAAAAAACAAACGGAAAAAGCATTACGTGAGAGTGAAGAAAAACTTCGGATGACAATTGACAACTCTCCCATTGGTGTTTGTACAACGGATCTTCAGAGGAATATTCTTACTGTAAATTCAGCTTATTGTAAAATGCTGGGATATTCCAGGGAAGAGTTACTAAAGATGTCCTTTATGGATTTTACTCATCCGGATGACAGGCAAAAAAATGCAGAACTATACAAGAAGATCGTGAAAGGAGAAATCAGTTTCTTCGACATAGAAAAAAGATATTTCCGTAAAGATGGAAAGACTATCTATGTCTTTTTGCGTTCTAATCTTGTAAGAGATGATCAAGGTAATCCGCTTTTTGAAATTGCAGTTGTTGAAGATGTTACAGAAAGAAAAAAAGCTGAGGAAGCTGTAAAAGAAAGTGAAGAGAAATTCCGGTCTGTAGTAGAAAATTCTCATGAAGGGATTTTCATTATTGATAATGTCTATCAATTCAGCTATGTAAATGATGAGTTTTGTAAAATATCAGGATATTCACGCAAGGATCTGATCGGAGTTGATTTCCGAAAGTTTCTTGAAAAAAAAAGCAAGAACATGGTTACAGAGAGATATAAAAAAAGACAGCTTGGTAGGAAAATAGAAAGACGTTATGAATTCGATATTATCACCAAAAAAGGAGAAATAAAAACACTGGAGGTAAGTGCCAGTATCCTGAATAACACAAGCGGTACTGTTTCCACAGTTGGGCAGGTTTTGGATGTTACCGAGCGGAACAAAAACCTGCAAATCCTGCAAGAACATGATGCACTGAATAATGCGCTTTTTGAATACAACCCCATAGAGACAATCGTGGTGAACAACAAAGGTGAGATCATGCGTGTAAACAAGGCTGTAAAAACCAATCGTAGCCGGTTACCAAAATCCGGTGATATAATGTACAAAAATTTTGCCTCTAAATATTCTATAGATATGTTCAAAGAATTGATAGATTGCATTAAAACTGGAAAGACAAAAATTTTTCCCGAAATAAAATATAGAGAAGACAGATATTATAATGCTACAATAGCACCTTTTCCGCAAGGAGCAATCATTACTGCACAGGACGTTTCAAAACAAAAACTGGCGCAGGACGAGATCAACAGATCTTTACAAGAGAAAGAAGTTCTGCTAAACGAGATACATCATCGGGTGAAGAACAATATGCAAATCGTTACCAGCCTACTTAAACTGCAATCTCAAAGCATAAAAGATAAAAGATCGCTTGAGCTATTTCTGAATACTCAAAACAGAGTGCGGTCCATGGCATTGATACATGAAAAATTATATAAAACCGAAGATTTTTCCAAGATTGATTTCGGAGAATACATTAGGAACCTGACAGCTCATTTATTGATTTCCTATCATATTCTACCGTCACAAATTAAAATCGATGTTAATATCAAAGACATTGTTTTTAATATAAACGTTGCTATTCCCTGCGGGCTTATTATAAATGAGTTAGTTACCAATTCTCTCAATCATGCCTTTTCAAATAGCAGAGAAGGAAAGATAAAAGTTTCAATAACCAGAAAAGGAACTAATGGTTATTTGTTAGTTGTTAAAGATAATGGGAAAGGATTACCATCTGAAGCAATAGAACTGGAAGATCCAACTACTCTTGGTTTGCAATTGGTCAGCTCACTGGTAAGCCAATTGAAAGGGACTTTACAATATCGATATAAAGAAGGAGCAGTTTTTTCCATAGAATTTGAAACATCATGTAAATAGGTTAAGTATTTTTTGAAAATGAGGAAGTTAAATGTGGCTTTGGGATAGTAGAACTCATCAGTTTATAACGTCCGAAGCATTAATAAAATGCAGGTCGGCTTTCAGGAATATGTTGAAACTCCATCAGGAACTTTTCATTTTAGGCATAGAAGCACCCGACCGGATTTTTAAAGATTTCACAAATCATTATTACAATTGCACTCCCAATCAATATGGTGTACACAGCGGAAAAATTATTAGTAAAATAGGAAAGGAAATCCAGCTTGTGCAGTCAATGCTTAACAACCCGGATAAGATAACTGTTCATCCCGGTATTGCACCTTTCCTTTCTGCATTGTTGGATACACCTCTTAAGGCTTTTATCTTTGAACTTGGTGTTCTATCGCATTATGTTGCCGATCTCCATCAACCGTTCCATACAGATGGAAAATACAGATTTGCAGATGAAGAAACTGCTCATAAAATCATGGAAGCAGATACCCGACTGCACTTGAGTGATTTTCAAATAAAGTTAGAAAGGCGAAGCCGGATAAAGGATCCAATAGGGTATTTTACCTATCAAATTTACGAGATAAATGGATTTTACGATACGTTGATCGGAAATTATTTCCTAAAAAAAGGAAAAGTTAAACCCGATCGTTGGCAGAATTCATTTCCTGTTATTGAGGAATGCCTTTCCCTGGCTGTACAAAATGTAGCTAATGTTTTTCTGAGTTTTGAAATAGCCACAAAAATATTTCAACATCAGTTTCGAAATTCAAAATTGAGAAAAAATGTTACAAACTTAATTGATTTAAACAGGTATTATAAACTTATAAAGTACTCTTCAGGGACGATTTCTATAAGGAGATCACATGTATGCTAAAAATATAACCAGAGAAAATATACTTGAGGAATTCCAGAAATTGCAAAAACAAAATGCAATATTAACAAAAGAAAATAAACAATTATTATTTGAAAAAACCAAGCACATGAATGTTGATAAAAAATTCACAGAGGATGAAGAAAAATACCGTATTCATTTTGAATCTTCTAAAGATGCTGTGATGATTCTTACACCCTCAACCTGTATATTTACTGCAGGAAATCGTTCTGCAATTGAGATGTTCAATGCAGAAGATGAGAAGAAATTAATTTCTAAAAAACTTTGGGAACTATCTCCAAAATACCAGTCGGATGGACAGCTTTCTTCCGTAAAAATCAAGAAAATGATAGAAAAGGCAATGAAAACCGGCTCGCATTTTTTTGAATGGACACATAAAAGAATAAATAATAAAGAATTTCCTGCTACTATCCTATTTACCAAACTTACATCAGAGCACAAACCATTGTTAGAAGTAACTGTAAAAGATATTACTAAGCGTAAAAAGGCGGAAGAAGAATTAAAAAAGCAACTGGAAGGAATGGTAAAGGAACGCACTATCAAGCTGAAACATGAAATGATCGAACAAATACAAGCTGAAGAAAAGCTAAAATCATCCACTTTATTATTGCATGATAGTGAGACCCGTTACCGCACGATTTTCGAAACTGCAAACGTTGCTATTTGGGAAGAGGATTTTACAGAACTAAAAGCAGCTATCGACGCAGTTAAAGCACAGGGAGTAGCAGATTTTCGATCTTATCTGAAAAAGCACCCGGAATTCGTTGAGCAGGCTGTGAAGTTAATAAAAATCCTGAATGTGAATGATGAAGCACTCATAATGTATGGAGCACACAGCAAGGAAGAACTGCTCGCTTCGCTCGATCGCACATTTGTTCCAGAGTCATTGCATACTTTCGAAGAAGAACTGATCGCCATAGCAGAGGGCAAAAGAACATTCGAAGCCGAAGAGATCACTCAAAACCTGCAAGGCGAACGGGTTGATGTTCTGCTCAAATTATCTATCCCGGCAAGTAGTGAGTCATTTGGTCATATTCTGATCAGTATGATGGATATAACCGAAAGAAAAAAAGCACAGGAAGAACTGATCAATCATCAGAAACATATTAAATTGATAAATAGAATATTACGGCATGATATAGCAAATAACTTTGCAGTCATTCAAAGTGCATTGAATATTTATAAGCAAAGTCATGAAAATCAAATGCTTGAAGAAGCAAATAAACAAATTCAAAAAGGCTCTTTATTAATACGTAGAATGAAACAATTGGAAGAGTTCTTAACCTCGGATAAAACATTAAAAGTAAGAGATTTAAACAGTATTATAAATAGAATTGCGTTAAGCTATCCTGCTTTAGAAATTAATATTATCGGTAAAGCAAAAGTCCTAGCCAATGATGCTATCGATTCTGTTTTCGATAATTTATTCAACAATGCTCTAATACATGCAGAAGCAGATGTGATCGATGTTTCAATAAATAAGTTAAAAAATTCTTGCACTATTCGCGTAGCAGATAATGGAAAAGGAATACCCGATAAGATTAAAAATAAGGTATTTGATGAGAGTTTTAAATACGGTGAAAAAGGACACACCGGTCTGGGACTCTATATTGTGAAAAAAACAATTGAAAGCTTTAATGGATCGATTCGTTTAGAAAATAATGAACCAAAAGGAGCAATATTTATTATAACCCTGCATTTAGTGCAATAAAAAAAGGAGCTCGATCGAGATGTGCAGCCGATAAGCACAAGCGGTCTTAATTGGGGTGGTTTTTTAATAATCTTCCATCCTTCTCTTTTCCGCGTGTAAGTGTAAGGTCGCACACCTCGATCGAGCTCCTTTTTATTTTTAGTATCTTCTTTTTTCTTTTACACGTGCCGCTTTACCTTTTGCTTTTCTAAGATAGAAGAGCTTAGCTCTGCGAACACGTCCAAATCTTACTACATCAATCTTCTGGATATTAGGAGAATGAAGCGGGAAAATTCGTTCAACACCCACACCGTTACTTACTTTGCGAACGGTAAAGGTTTTGGAAATCTGTGCTCCACGTTTCTGGATAACAATTCCTTGGAATATCTGAATTCTTTCTTTTGAACCTTCTTTGATCTTATAATGAACCTTAATGGTGTCACCAACTCTGAACTCAGGAAGATCAGTCCTCAGTTGTTCTTTTCCGATTTCATGAACTATGTCCATAGAACCTCCTTTATTTTTCGGAAGTGATCCTGTCTAAAACAATAGCTACAGCGCTTCGTACGGAGAGATGATTATAATTTCTATTACCATAGATGGATTTTAAAACGAAATCAGCTTTATCATGAACATCTCTCGTTAACCCGTTTCCCGTTCCAAATAACAGGAATACAGGTTTTTCCAATTTTACAAATTCATCATAGTTCAATTGGTTTTTTAATTCCGTAGCGGTTGTTGTAACGATAAGACAGTCTCCTCCCTGTGAATTTATTATTTCCTTTGCAATTTCAATATCTTTTGCATATTCAATAATCGATAAAGCATTTACTCTATCTTTATTATAACAGCTTGCAATATCACTTTGCCAGAATTTCAGGATTTTTTCCAACAATTCTTTCTGGGTAGGTAGGGGAGTAATTACGAAGAACTTCTTAACGCCGAAAGTATAGCAGCTTCTGGATATATCGTGGATATCAAGATTGGTGATAGAAGTTGTTACTACTTTTCCGAATTTGTTGTAAACCGGGTGATGCACCAATCCTGCATAAAGGTCATTTATCATCTTTCAATAGATCCGGACGGTTTTTCAGGGTGATTTCCAAAGCTTTCTGCTGACGCCATTCATCTATTTTTTTATGATTTCCGGAAAGAAGGACTTCGGGTACTTTTATACCTTTGAATTCAGGTGGTCTGGTATAATGAGGACAGCCCAGAATACCATTCTGATGTGAATCGGTCATTGCAGAATCGATATCTCCCAATACTCCTTCCTGGAGACGGGCAATAGCATCGATCATTACCATGGCAGGTATTTCACCACCGGAAAGAACATAGTCGCCTATCGAAAGTTCCTCGGTAACAAACTTGTCCCGAATTCTCTGATCGATCTCTTTGTAATGTCCGCAAAGCAAGATAAAGTTTTCCATTTTACTATATTTAGTCACGATCTTCTGGGTAAGAAGTTTACCCTGCGGGGTAAAATAAATCACAGGAACATCCCGTTCTTTTTTTACACTTGAGATTGCTTCATACAAAGGTTCCGGTTTCATTATCATACCAGCACCACCACCGTAAGGAGTGTCATCCACTGTGTGGTGTTTATCATGAGCGAAATCACGAATGTCTGTTAAATTCACAGATAACGCTTTTTCTCTGATAGCTATCCCGAGCATACTTTCCTGAATGAAGTTTTCAAACATCTTTGGAAATAGAGTTAGAACTTCGATATTCATAAGTTCATTAATCCTTCGATATTCTTTGTATATATTGTGTTACCTTCGACCTGTTCCACATAATGATTCACCATCGGTATCATGATCTCATCACCGTTTATTAATTCCACAACAAGAATGTCTTGTGCTTTATTAAAGAAGGTTTCCTTCACCTGCCCGATGATACTATTTGCAAAATGAACTTTCATACCAATATAATTCAGAATATCACTATCATCCCAAAGTAATGTAATATCTTCCTGGGGTAACATGACCAGTACTCTGCCATCTTCTGCTGCGTTGCGGGTAATTTCCAAGTCATCGATCTTTAGCATTTTATCGTTAAGATTATCTTCTATTTTCACATATCTCACACTATGGTCTGTAAAGAGCAAAAAAACATCTTGCAGGGAAAATGATTGAAAGATCTTATTCGGTTTGAAAGGAATATATCCATCACTATCGACGGATTTACCCAGCTTTCCTATCGCAATAAGATCAGAGATCTCCATTTATTCGATTATCTCTAAAACCGCTCTTTTCCCCTGTCTGGCTGATACAGCATTAAGAATAGTTCTGATAGCACCAGCAGTTCTACCGCGTTTTCCAATAACTTTTCCAATATCGCTTTTAGCAGCTCTCAATTCATAAATGGTAATCTTGTCTCCAACCACCTCAGTAATTTCAATTGAGGAAGGATCATCAACTAGAGCTTTAACAATAAATTCAATGAGTTCTTTCATTTTCAACTCCTACTTCCTAAACTTTTTCAGGTTTAACTTCCTTCTTTTCGATTACCTTTTTTTTCTCTACCTTCTTCTCGATGGTTTTCTTTTCAGCTTTTGCAACTGGTTTTTTGGCTGGTTTTGCAACTGCTTTTGCAGTTGGTCTTTTTGCTGGCTTTTTGGCTGGTTTTGCAGCTGGTTTTGCAGCTGGTCTTTTTGCTGGCTTTTTGGCTGGTTTTGCAGCTGGTTTTGCAGCTGGTTTTGCAGCTGGTTTTGCAGCTGGTTTTGCAGCAGATTTTGCAGCTGGTTTTTTGGCTGCCGGTTTAGTCGCTTTCTTAGTAGTTTTTTTCTTCTTTTCTTTTGGTTCTTCGGTTTTTTCTCCGAATTTGGTTTTATGCCATTTTTCCATTACGCCAGCTTTTCTCAATAATGATCTTACTGTATCTGAAGGTTGAGCTCCAACACCTAACCAATATAAAGATCTTTCAATATCAACTTTCAGTGTAAGAGGATCAGTTTTAGGATCATAGTATCCTACAGATTCAAGGTATGCACCGTCTCTTTTTTTGCGTGAATCTACAGCAACAATTCTATAGAATGGTTTATCTATCGCACCCATTCTTCTAAGCCTGAGCTTAACCATTATTTCTCCTTTATATTTAACTTTATACTTATAAGAATAAGGATTAATTTTTTTTTGCACTTTTGTCGTCAAGCATTTTTTAGAATGAAGCTCGGTGCAAATAACTCATTGAGAATCAAAAAGTTATACTAAAATCTAATCCTCTTTCTTTAAAAAGGTAACAACCCTTCTTTAATAGATTTGGGGTCATTAAATTTTTTCATCATTTTTTTCATCTGTTCAAACTGTTTGAGTAATCTGTTTACCTGTTGTATGGAAGTACCGCTTCCCTTTGCTATGCGATGTCTTCTACTGCCATTTATTACAGATGGTGTTTCTCTTTCCTGCGGTGTCATTGAATAGATGATAGCCTCGATGTGTTTCAGATCTTTTTCATCTACCTGCATACCTTTCAATGCAGATGTGTTCATGCCTGGTAACATTCCAACTATCTGGTCTAAGGGTCCCATTTTTTGCAGTTGTTGAAGCTGGGAAAGGAAATCACTGAAGGTGAACTGGTTTTTTTTCAGTTTCTTCATCAGCTTTTCTGCTTCTTCGGAATCGATAGCAGATTCAGCTTTTTCGATCAGGCTGAGAACATCACCCATTCCCAATATCCTGTTTGCCATACGATCGGGATGAAATACCTCGAGATCGGAAATCTTCTCACCGGTTCCCACGTAGATAATAGGTTTATCTGTAACTGCTTTAATGGAAAGAGCAGCTCCACCACGAGCATCACTATCCATCTTGGTTAGAATAACTCCATCAAACTCAAGTTGTTCATTGAATTCTTTTGCTACATTAACGGCGTCCTGTCCGGTCATTGCATCAGCCACAAAAAAGATATAGTCGGGGCTCAGATTTTTTTTTAGGTCTTTAAGTTCCTGCATCATTTTTTCATCGATGTGCAACCGTCCAGCCGTATCAAAAACCAGTAGATTCGTTTCGGAATTTTCTGTATCTTTTATTGCCTTCCTGGCAATCTTCAAAACATTTTTTTGATTTTCATCTGAAATCACAGGAATATCTAACTGTTTTCCCAACACACTGAGCTGGTGAATAGCAGCCGGACGATAAATATCGCAGGCAACCAGTGTTGAATTCAAATTCTTCTTGCGGAAACTACTCGCAAGTTTTGCACAGGTAGTTGTTTTACCGGAACCTTGCAAACCCACCAACATTATTTTATTCATCCGGTTATCAGGCAGTTTTACTTTGAAGCTGTCTTTTCCCATTAATTCTATTAATTGGTTATGGACAATTTTTACAACCTGATAGCCGGGAGTAAGGCTTTTCATAACCTCGGTTCCCACTGCTTTTTTACTAACCTCATCAATGAAATTCTTTACGATCTTGAAATTTACGTCAGCTTCCAGCAGAGCGCGGCGAACTTCTCGCATGGAATCTTTTATGTTTTGCTCTGTGAGTTTTCCCTTTCCTTTGAGTTTTTTAAAGATTGCGTCGAATCGTTCGGTGAGATTATTAAACATTATTCCTCATTTACTGTCTTAAGCTCTGGATTTGTTTTTGATAATCATTTTGTCCAAAGATATAAGATCCTGCTACTAAAATATCGGTACCGGCTTTTACAAGTTCAGGAGCTATAATATTATTTATTCCACCATCCACTTCAATGAGCAGAGCAGGATTTTTTTCATCGGCTATCTTACGCAATTTTCTTATCTTTTCATATACCAACGGTAGAAATTTTTGCCCTCCGAATCCGGGATTTACACTCATTATCAGTACAAAATCCAGATCCGGGGTCAGATCATAAATAGTCTCTACAGGGGTGGCTGGATTCAATGCGATGCCTGCTTTTATGTTCTTTTCTTTAAGCACATGAACCTGTCGATGAAGATGAAAAACAGTTTCCTGATGGAATGAAACATATTCAATAGCCCAATCCCCAAGGATTTCTAAATATTTTTCTGGATTGGTTACCATCAAGTGAACATCTACGGGTATTTTTGCCAGAGATTTTATTTGTTTGATGACAGGTAATCCAAAAGTGAGATTGGGAACAAAATGTCCATCCATAATATCGAGGTGCAGTATATCGGCACCCGCATCCTGAACTCTGGAAATCTCGTGTTCCAGGTTATTAAAATCTGCTGAAAGCAGGGAAGGAGCTATTTTAACCATTTTTCTTCCTACGTTTTTTTCGTTTAATGTTGCCATCTTTCATAAAAAATACAATATCTCTTAATTCTATACCAAGGACTGATCGTATATCCGACATAAGCTGGAATTTTCTCAGAACAAGTTCCTGCATCCAAACATTGTTCGATACAGAAACAAAGAGCACGTTCTTTTCAATTTTATGAATTGTTGCTCTTTCTGCCAGCAGTTCACCGACTATTCTTTTCCAGCCAAAAACTATGGATACAAAATCTTTATATTCTTCACCGGCAATAGTGTGAACAAGTTTATGTAAAACATTTCCGGTTCGGATAAAATCCATAGGAAATCAACTTATGATTTATCTGGTACCATTCTATTCTTTTTTTGAATAGAGAGAAAATCCCCACCAGGAAAAAATAGCCACAGATACCACTGTCCAATATGCTGTTCCCAACGCATTATACGTATTTGGAAAGTATTGATCCAGGTAAGTAATGGCAAAAAGTGCTGGAATAGCAGAGAGAACAACCAGAATAATGTAACCAAGAATTTTCTTTGTTTTCTCGCTATTAATCATAGTAACTGCAACTACGCCAGCGGCAATCAGAACAGCAGTAGCAATGAAAATTAACAGATTCGGCAGGAAGGGAAGATGGATCTTACCAAAGGCGATAGCCGGACTGAAAACTGCAACCAGCAGCAATATGATCCCCAATATCTTATGTAGTAAAATCATCTTCTTGAAATCAATTTCCGTTCTGCGATGGTGTTTCTTGATATACCAGTATACAAGACCGAAAATAACTGCAAAGATCACAAGATATAAGAAAAAACCAAATAACTTATCGTCTGCATTAAGTCCCAAAGCGGCAAAAGCCAACAAGAGAACTATCCACCCGAGTATATTAATTATTTTCTTCAAGAGTGCCTCCCTTTATTCTAAATTAGTTTCCTTTTCCACATTAACTTTAAGATTTGCTTTGATCTCGCTAGTAAATTCGATCTCAACATCGAACGATCCCAATTCTTTTAAATGTTTATCCATAATTACGTTAGTTCTATGGATATTAATTTCTTTTTCCATCAGGACTTTGATGATATCATTTTCGGATACAGAACCGAAAAGATGATCATTTTCATCTGCTTTACGATAAAATGTAAGTTGTTTTACTTTTGCTATTTTGTTAGCCAGGTCAAGATA
>CBFDCX010000009.1:0-18782 GCA_965603415.1 uncultured bacterium | reverse complement strand
CTGGAACGCTGTTCAAAAGACCTGAATTCCAGGTTAATCGATGCAGTGGTCACCTGCCCTGTTTCCAAAGAAGCCATCCACCAATCGCAACCTAATTTTATAGGGCATACGGAATTTTTTGCAAAGAGATCGGAAACAAAAGAAGTCGTCATGTCATTCTGGGGTTCGCATTTTAACCTGGCACTTCTAACAACTCATCTTGCCGTTGCTGAAGTACCGGGTCTACTTACAAAAGCATTCATGGAAACAAGATTCCGATTGATCTATCAGGAAGTTTGCAAACTTCTTAATAAACCTAAGATTGCTATGCTGGCTATTAATCCACATGCAGGCGAGAGCGGTGCTTTCGGCAAAGAAGATATACTTGTAAAATCTGTTCTTGATCAATTAAAAGAAAGTGGAATAGATATTGACGGTCCTTTCCCTGCCGATACTTTTTTTGCTCATCATGCCACAAGATACAATCTTGTAATCTCTGCCTTCCATGACCAGGGATTGATACCATTTAAAATGCTTTCGATGGAAGAAGGAGTAAATGTAACACTTGGTCTGCCGTACATACGCACATCAGTAGATCACGGCACTGCATTCGATATTGCAGGAACAGGGAAAGCTTCAGAAAAAAGCCTTCTGAAAGCAATTCTGTTTGCGGAGATGCTACTCTTCCCAACCGAGCAGATCAAGAAACAAAATTACTCGATTTTTGCTAAATATTACGATACATATATGTCTCATGTTAATTATGATCAATGGGTTAACTTCATTCTGAAACAATTTAATAAAATCCATAAAGAAAATCCGAAGCGCATCCTGGAATTAGCCTGCGGTACTGCAAATGTTTCCTGTAAATTAGTGAAAAAAGGGTTGCAGGTTGATGCTTCAGATATTTCCGCTGAGATGTTGAAAATCGCTGCTCAGAAGCCATTCAGTCCAAACCTTTCCCAAAGGAATATGATCGCAAAACTTCCTGCTAATACGTACGATCTGGTTATTCTGCTTTTTGACAGTATTAATTATGTGCTTCAAAAACCAAATATCAGAATACTTTTGAATAATGTTTATAATTCATTACAAAAAGGTGGATTGTTCATTTTCGATCTAACGACACTAAAGAACTGTGAAAATAATTTTGATGGATTTATCAATATTGAAGAAGATGAAGATGAGTTTTTTATTCATCAAAGTGATTTTGATTCAGACAAATTCATTCAGAAAACACATCTTACATTTTTTCTAAAGAAAGGATTTCTCTATTCTCGAAAAGACGAAATTCACAGGCAGAAAATCTATAAAGCAGATGAGATGGTAAAATTGATTGGTGAAACAAACTTTCAATTCAAAGGTATTTATAGTATCGGTTACAATGAAAATCTTTTAAATCGCGAATCCTATAAGTTAGACAGGAATTTTTCCCGGTTATTTTTTGTGCTGGAGAAATAAATGCTTTTTCGTAATGAAAAAGTATATAGGAAAAAATACAAAACAGTTGCCGGTGTCGATGAAGCCGGTCGCGGACCGCTTGCAGGCCCGGTAGTTATTGCAGCGGTTATAATGGATCCCAAAGTTAGAATTAAGGGATTGAACGACTCAAAGAAACTTTCCGAAAGTAAACGGGAAAAATTCTATGAAATGATAATTAACTCTGCTATAGATTGGAAAATTGAAATTGTTTCACCTGAGATAATCGATGAGATCAATATTCTACAGGCGACTCTTCTTAGCATGGAAAAAGCTGTATTAAATCTAAAGTTCAAACCTGATATTTGTCTTATTGATGGAAATAAAATCCCGAAAAATATTAAACATTTCTCAGAAGCAATTATAAAAGGAGATGGTAAATTCGCATCTATCGCTGCCGCTTCCATACTGGCAAAAGTAACTCGAGACAGGATTATGATCGATATTCATCGTGAACATCCGGAATATAATTTCCTGCACAATAAAGGCTATCCGACTAAAGAACATCTATCAGCAATTAATAAATTTGGGATTCTTCCCTGTCATAGGAAATCATATCGACCAGTACGGGAATATATACTAAATTGTGAATAAAAAAAATGGCGGAAAAATTCCGCCATTTCATTTACTTTTCCATATTTCCAATCTTTATCTGTTCACATTTATCTTTTGTAACTGTCCTGTAATTCTGTGCATTTTGCTCTTTTCTCTGAGTGTCAAATGTAACGCCCCTCATACCATACTCAAATATTATCGTAAAGGTTGATTCAGGAATAAATATTTATATGTCATAGATCTCATAATAATTACCAGTTTCGTCATAAAATTTAACATCCCAATATCCTGGTGTAACTAACCATTCCGCATATTCACCGTATCCAATTGTTCCAGAAAAATCATTACTACCCCAATATGGATCATCACTGGGTGCCAGATATACTTCTGTTATATCGTAAGAGGTTTCATTTTCTATACGTATAACACCGGCATCAGAATTAATATTCATTTTTGCTGTTGAACCGGGCTTGATAGTTTTACTAATAGAATTACTAAAAACAAACTCACCACCATAATTTACTATTACTCTTTTATCTTCATCACCAAAGATTGAAGTACTCAAGGTGTAATCTTTTTCATAGACTTGACCAAAAAAAGTAAGTGTAGTCTGTGAACCGCCATCTAAATCAAACCAAACATCAAAGTGGGAAAAATTAGTGATCCTCAAAGTTCCATCTTCACTACATCCAGATAAAACCAACCCCAACAAAACTAATAACCATAAAGTTTTTTTTATATTAACTCCTTTGTTAAATAACTTTTAATCCCTCGTTTTTGTCAAATATAACATCGAGTTAAAATTATAATTGATTTTCATTTAGGTAAGAAAAAAATATTTTTAACTATATCAATTGTATTGTATATCAGCTTATGGTCGAACATCAGCAAGAAGAACCAGGGTTCTTGCCTGGGAAAAAAGTTCCTTTTAATCCGTGTAAATCCGTGAGCTATTTAAACTGGCGGAGAGTCAGGGATTCGAACCCTGGGTACCCGTAAGAGTACAACGGTTTTCGAGACCGCCCCGTTCAACCGCTCCGGCAACTCTCCAAAAGACTATCTTTTATTTCTAAAGAACTCAATGATCAAATCTGAACATTCCTGAGCTAATATACCGAATACAACTTCGGGATGACGATTAAAATTCTTATCCAGAAGTGCATTGTAAATAGAACCTACTGCTCCGGCTTTGGGATCGTAACAGCCAAAAACAACTTTACTAACTCGTGACCAGATAATCGCACCAGCACACATCAAACATGGTTCTACTGTTACGTATAATGTATAATCATAAAGGAATTTTTCATCTGATTTAACAATTTGTTCAATTACAAGTTTTTCAGCGTGTGCCAGATTATTATTTGTCTGTCGGGTTCGATTATGATCTGCAGCAACTATCTTATTGTCTTTTACCAGAACAGCGCCGATCGGCACCTCATCTTCCTGAAGTGCCAACCGTGCTTGTTCTAATGCATAATTCATCCAATATTCATTGGAATACTTTTTATACATTCTATTTTACTAATTACCTGCTTTTTTTATGAACTTATAGTAATCGCTATCGGTAGTCATGATAAGTGTATTTTTTTCATCGATAGTTTTTTCGTATGTTTCCAGTGTTTTCAGGAATTGATAAAATTCCGGATCGCGATTGTATGCATCAGCATAGATCTTTATAGCTTTTGCATCTGCTTTACCAATGATTTCCTGGGCTGTTTCATAAGCTTCCGATTGGATCTGATCGAGTTCACGCTGCATTTTGCCAAGAATTTCAGCAGAGCTGCCCTGTCCTTCCGATCTGTATTTGGCAGCTATCTTATTTCGTTCGGAGATCATTCGTTCATAAACTTTCATACGTACTTCTTCTACATAATTAATGCGTTTGATATTAAGATCTATCAACTCGATACCATATTCTGCTACCATAGGTTTAGAAGATTCATAGACTTTATCAGCAATTTTACTTCTACCAAAATCGATCGGTTCTTCTTTTACACCTTCCAGGGAACTTGCTTCAAATTCCTGCGTAAATATTAATTCTCTGTTTGTATTTCTCACCAGTTCTATAAGAGAATTCGAACTGATAATGTCTCTGGTAGTACCACTGATAATGTCATCCAACCTGCCATGGGCAAAAGTCTCATTGCGTACTGTTTGATAGAATTTGAGAGGATCAACTATCTTCCAACGGGAAAAAGTATCTATCCAGATGTATCTTTTATCGGATGTAGGAATTTGTTTGGGATCACCATCCCATTCCAATATACGCTCTTCGAAATAGTGAACTTTCTGAATAAATGGAATTTTTATATGAAGACCTGCATTAGTAATGGCGTCTCCTATGGGATCTCCAAACTGGGTTATAATGGCCTGTTGTCTTTCATCAAGAATATAAAGAGCACTCGAAATGACTATAAGAAGCGCTACTATGAAAATGATTGTTGTTCTTTGCTTTTTTTTCATTTCTTACCTCCCTGGCCTAAATCAAGAAGTGGTAAAAGTCCTTTCTGGGCTTCGTCTATCACATATACTTTTTCTACTTTGGGAAGTATCTTCTGCATAGTTTCAAGGTAGAGTCTTTTTTTAGTAACCGACCTGGCGAATTTGTATTGGTTATACATTTGAATGAAACGTTGAGCATCACCATTTGCACGGTTCACGCGATTAATAGCATAGCCTTCAGCTTCTTCGATGGTTCGTTTAGCTTTACCTCTTGCTTCCGGAATCACATGGTTATAATTCTGCCATGCTTCATTTACGATTCTTTCTTTTTCTTGTTTGGCACTATTAACATCGTTAAATGCAGGTTTAACTCTTTCGGGTGGATTAACATTCTGCAGGTTGATAGTGTAAATCTCTATTCCTGCACCATAATTATCAAGTTTTTGCTGAAGTGCTACTTGAATCTCATCAGCTATCTCTTTCCTGCTGAGAACTATAACCTCATCACCGCTTCTATCTCCAACAACTTGACGAGTTATAGATTCAGAAAGGTCCCGGATGGTTTCCACGATATTTCGTATCCTGAAAAGATACTTAACCGGATCTTTAATACGATATTGAACGATCCATTCCACATCACCGATATTCAGATCACCGGTTAGCATGATAGATTCATGATCGTAGCTACGGGAAGAGTATTTTGATTGAACTCCTGCGCGTAATGTTCGAAATCCGAATTCTTCCTTATAAACATGTTTCACTTTAACTTTAGTAAGTTTATCCACACCGAACGGGATCTTAAAATGCAGCCCGGGTTCTGTAGTGTTGATATACTTCCCGAATCTCTGGATCACACCTACTTCTTCAGGGTTAACAGTATATAACCCTGTAAAAATAAAGATCAATACTGCCAGAACAATCACAACAGTTCCAAATTTACGTTTAGAAAAACTAGGTAATTTTGGTGGTTTGATCTTGATCTCTTCAAAATTAGCCATATCATCTCCTTATTATTGATTTTTTATGAAAAATTGAATAGTATGTTTAATTCCTTCCTCCAGGGAATATTCAGGTTTCCAATCCAGAATATTCCTGGCTTTCTCGATATTCAAACAACTTTTTCTTATATCACCCACACGCGCATCACCTCTTATGGGATCGATATTAACTTTCATTTGTTTTGAAATCTCACGATATAATTTACCTGTAGTCGTTTCTAATCCGGTGCCAATATTAAATGCGTCCAGATTTCCTTTTTCCAATGCAATTACATTTGCATGTACTACATCTTTTACGAAAACATAATCACGCACCATACCGTCAAGTTCTTCCGGGAAAGAATACAGATGGGAAGTGATTTTATCACGGAAATTTGTAATGAAGATGGAAATTACTCCTGCCTCTCCATGAGGGATCTGACGGGGACCGTAAACATTGGCATAACGCAACACTGTATAATTCAAACCATACTGATGATGATAAAAATATAAATATTTTTCTGCTATGAATTTGTTGATTGCGTATGGTGAAAGAGGTTTGGGATCATATTTTTCAGTAGTGGGATACTCTTCCGCTTCACCGTAAATTGCACCACCGGAAGATATGAATATCACCTTCTTGATCTTGTATTTTATACAATTTTGTAAAATATTCAGAAAACCTTTTACATTCACATCAGCATCGAATTCCGGATCTTGAACCGAAACTGGAACGCTTATCTGCGCTGCATGATGATTGACGATATCCGGTTTCTCAACTTTAAAAACTTTAGCTAACTCTTTGGAGCGGATATCCAGTTCATAGAATTTAGCTTTCGGGTTTACATTATGTTTAAAACCGGTACTAAGATCATCAACAACAATAACCTGATGACCAAGTTCAATAAACTTATCCACCACATTGGAACCTATAAAACCAGCACCACCGGTAACCAGAATTTTCATTTCCCCTTCTATCTGAATATTTTTACCTGCCTTGAACTGACTGCTACGGAAACAGCCTGCCTAAGCAGATTTATCTTTAAAACCACTTCTTTAATATTATTTTGATCTTCCACAATTCCTGTCAAGCCTTCAAATGGACCTGAAATAATTCTTACCTTGGTTCCTTTATCTAAATATTTTGTACTTATAAGATCCGCACCTAATTGCCTACCTGCTAATATTTGTTTGAGATCATCAGTTAGTTCTTTCTCGTTAGGGACAGGTAAAAAATGGGCTGTATGCCCTGTAAGAAGCAATATCCTATGTTCTTCAGGATTACATTTTACAAACACATAACCGGGAAAAAGTGGCTTTGTAAACATGACTTTTCGATACTGATATACACGTTCGCTGTCTTTTAAGGGAAGAAAATAATTGATCTTATTTTTGAAGGAACTTGCTGCCAGTTTTTTTTCCCGCCGTGGTTTAGTTCTAATAACGAACCATTTTCTATCTTTGGTAGCCGGTTCTAAGTCACCGAACAATTCTTCAACTTCTACAGGTTTATTTGTAGCCATAATAATTATGAAAAAGGGACATTACAAAATGTCCCGAGTAATTACATTCTAACCAGGTTCTCAGCTTTTAATCCACCACAGGCAAGTCTGGTATCCAGAACCAGTTTTGCCCGTTTTAATATATCTTTATAATCGTAGACCGTGTGATTTGTAACAATGATAACCGCATCATAATCTTCTATGTTATCAAGGTTTACAGATTCGTAATGTTTATCATTGAGTTCGTTGTGTAATTTTGGTATATGCGGATCATTATAATCGAAATTAGCATCATTTTTTTCTAGGAGTACGATAAGGTCTTGAACAGGAGATTCTCTCATATCCTCGATATCTTTTTTGTATGCTGCACCAAGAAGAAGTATCTTTGAGGTTGAAAGTGCCTTTCCTTTTTTATTTAGTAATTTCCCCAATTTTGTAATTACAAATTCGGGCATATGATTATTGATCTCACCCGCAAGCTCGATCAACCTTGTATGATAGCCGTATTCCCTGGCTTTCCAGGTAAGATAGAACGGATCGAGAGGAATACAATGACCACCGATTCCAGGACCGGGATAGAAAGCCATAAAACCATAAGGTTTTGTTTTGGCAGCTTCTATCACTTCCCAAACATCGATATCCATCTTTTCACAAAGGATGGTCATTTCATTGGCTAAAGCAATGTTGATATTACGGAATGTATTTTCATAAATTTTTTCCATCTCAGCAATGGCAGGAGTAGAGACAAGATGGATGGGAGCATCGAGGATGTTTTCATAAAACAATTTTGATATTTTGTTACAATTTTCCGTAATACCGCCTACAACCTTGGGAGTGTTATTGGTTTTGAAATCTTTATTTCCCGGGTCTACCCGCTCTGGTGAAAAGGCAACGAAAAAATTCTCTCCAATCCTGAATCCTTTTTCAACAAAAGCAGGAGCAACTATTTCTTCGGTTGTACCAGGATATGTTGTACTTTCCAGAATAACCAGTGTATCTTCAGAAACATTTTCTGCCAGTGAAGTTACAGAGGCTCTCACATAAGAAGAATCCGGTTGTTGATATTTATCGAGCGGAGTAGGAACAGCTATCATGATAACATCTGCTTGTTTCATTTCCACATAATCATAAGTTGCTATTAGTATACCAGACTTAACCAGTTCCATAAGTTCATCATCATCTACATCTCCGATGTAATTCTGACCGGCATTCACGTGGGTTACAGCATATTCACTTACATCTACACCAATAACTTTAAAACCTTTTCTGGCAACAGTGACAGCCATTGGCAATCCTACGTATCCAAGACCGACAATTCCGATAATTGCACTTTTGTCTTCAATTTTTTGAATTAGTTTCATAAATGTCTCCAAATGTTTGATTAATATCTATAATGTTCCGATTTGAAAGGACCTTCAATTGGTACACTAATATAATCTGACTGTTTTTTTGTAAGCTTTGTGAGGTTTACTCCTAATTTGTCCAGATGAAACATGGCTACCATTTCATCTAATTTCTTAGTAAGAAAATATACTCCGATCTCGTGTTTGTTTTGCCATAGATCAATCTGTGCCAGAACCTGGTTGGAAAAGGAATTGCTCATCACAAAAGAAGGATGACCGGTTGCATTTCCCAGATTAACTAATCTGCCTTCGGAAAGCAGGATTATTGAATGCCCATCCGGGAAGAATATCTGGTGAACCTGTGGTTTGATCTTCTCTTTCCTGATGCCTGGCTGTACGTAAAGTTCATCCACCTGGATCTCATTATCAAAATGACCAATATTACACACAATTGCCTGATCCTTCATTTTCTGCATGTGCTCTACACGGATTACATCGCAGTTTCCGGTGGCCGTGACAAAGATATCGGCTTCTTTTATAACATCTTCCAGCAATGTTACCTCGTAGCCTTCCATAGCTGCCTGCAGAGCACAAATAGGATCTATCTCGGTAATGATCACTCGGGCTCCAAATCCACTCATAGATTGAGCACAACCTTTGCCAACATCGCCATAACCGCAAACGACAACAACTTTTCCTGCCACCATCACGTCGGTAGCCCGTTTTATTCCATCTGCCAGCGATTCACGACAGCCGTATAAATTATCGAATTTAGATTTTGTAACAGAATCGTTTACATTGATTGCAGGAAAAAGTAATTCACCTCTATCCTTCATCTGGTACAGACGTTGAACTCCTGTGGTGGTTTCTTCTGAAACTCCTCTGATATCTGTAGTTATTTTTTGCCAGTCGATGATACTTTTCTCAAGCAAAGCAAAGATAGTTTGTAGATCTTTATTGTCAGTTGTATCTTTTGCGATGGAAGAATTCTTTTGAAATTCTACAGCTTTATGAATGAACAATGTAGCATCTCCCCCATCATCAACGATCAGATCTGGTCCTCTTCCATCGGGAAAGGATAAAGCCTGCATTGTGCACCACCAGTACTCTTCCAGGGTTTCACCTTCCCAGGCAAAAACGGGAATCCCTGCTTTGGCGATGGCAGCGGCTGCATGATCTTGTGTAGAAAAAATATTACAGCTCGCCCAGCGTACATCTGCTCCAAGCTGAATCAGCGTTTCGATGAGAACTGCAGTTTGAATGGTCATATGCAGGCTGCCGGTTATTTTGGCGTCTTTAAGCGGTTTAGAATCACCAAATTGTTTACGTAATTTGATCAAACCGGGCATTTCTTTTTCAGCTATGGAAATCTCTTTCCTGCCAAAGTCAGCCAAGTTCATATCTTTTACTTTATAATCGCTCATCATAACTCCATTATCTGAGAGTTTTACATCCAGTTTTAATAGCGACGATGAGAATCCCTGTCTCTGTTTCCACGATTGCGGGAATCACTGCTGCGATTCCTGTCTCTGTTGTATCCTCTTGTATTATCGCGAGGTTTATCATCTCTTTTAACATATTCAGCTATCTTTTTCGGTTCGGGATTGCCTTCCACACCTTTCATGGTGAGTTTGTACTTTCCTCTATCGAGCCCGATATATTTAACTTTTACTTGGTCTCCCAGTTTCACCATATCTTCCACTGCACCGATGCGAGCTGAGTGAAGTTGTGAAATATGAACCAAACCTTCTTTGGTTTCGCTCATGAATTTTACAAATGCACCGTAAGTTTCTACCCTGCTGACCGCACCTTCATAAATTCCGTTCATATCAGGTTCAGTAACGATATCTTTCACAATTTTAAAAGCTTTATCGATGGAATCTTTGTTGGAAGATGAGATACTAACAGTTCCATCATCATCAATATTCACTTCAGCACCACTTACTTCAATAATGTGCTTGATCATTTTACCACCGGAACCGATTACAGCACCGATCTTATCAGGATCGATCTTGATAGATTCGATACGGGGAGCTGTTTCTGCCAGTTCGGCTCGTGGTTCTGGAATCGTTTCAATTATTTTATCTAAAATATAGAAACGGGCAACTTTGGCTTTTTCCAGAGCTATTCCCATTATCTCTTTTGTGATACCTTCGATCTTGATGTCCATCTGCATAGCAGTGATACCATCTTTAGTTCCGGTAACTTTGAAATCCATATCACCAAGATGATCTTCCAGTCCCATAATATCAGTAAGAACAACAAAATCTTTTCCTTCCATTATAAGACCGTTGGCAATTCCTGCTACCGGTTTTTTCAAGGGTACGCCGGCAGCCATCAGGGCAAGAGTTCCACTACAAACAGTTGCCATCGAGGAAGAACCGTTCGATTCTAGTATTTCAGAGACTATTCGAATGGTGTAGGGAAAATCCTCCTTGGAGGGCATCATCGGGACTAAAGATCTTTCAGCCAGTGCTCCATGTCCCAGTTCTCTTCTACCCGGTCCTCGCATGAAACTGGCTTCTCCCACGCTGAAAGGTGGGAAATTGTAGTGCAGGTAATATGATTTTTTGTATTCCTCAGCCAGTCCATCAATGATCTGCTCATCTCTGCCGGTTCCTAAAGTTACAGTTCCCAACGACTGAGTTTCACCCCGGGTGAAAAGTGCAGAACCATGAACGCGGGGCAGTACATCTATTTCACAGGTTATATCGCGAATATCATCCATACCTCTGCCGTCAGCACGGTGATTGTTATGCAAAATCGCGTGTCGAACAGATTTGGTGAAAACTTCTTCAAAAGCATTCTTAAAATATCTTTCCTGTTCTTCAAATTCTTCGCCAAGTTCCTCAGCATATTTTCCCATCATTTCTTCTTTTATTGCATCTACAGCTTCATAACGTTCCAGCTTGTCATGAACATGAGCAGCTTTATCGATTGCTTTGCCAAAATCTTTTTCTACTTTTTGAATGATCTCTTCCGGGGAAACATCCAATATAACTTCTATCTTTTCTTTACCGGCAACGTTCACGAATTCTTCCTGGAAAGCAACCAATTCTTTGATCACTTCGTGTCCTGTATAGATGGAATTCATCATTATTTCTTCCATAACTTCCTTAGCTCCAGCTTCGATCATGACAACGGCAGATTTCGTGCCGGCTACATCCAGATCGAGGACAGATTCTTCAAATTGTTGAACGGTGGGATTGATTACAATTTTATCATTCACTACACCCACTTTTACACTGGCGCAAGGTCCGTTGAAAGGAATATCGGAAATGGAAAGAGCAGCGGATGCGCCTAGAATTCCTAACATACCGGGATCATTTTCTCCATCGTATGAAAGAACGGTTACCACCACATGTACTGCATTCCTAAAGCCTTTTGGAAAGAGTGGTCGGATTGGTCTGTCGATAAGACGGGCATTCAAAGTAGCCTGAGTAGTAGGTCTGGCTTCACGTTTAAAAAAGCCACCGGGAATTTTTCCGGAAGCATACATTTTTTCGATAAAATCTACTGTGAGTGGAAAGAAATCGATTCCTTCCTTGGGCTTATTATCTACCGTAGCAGTAACTAATACGCTGGTTTCACCATAAGTGATGAAAACAGAACCATTGGCTTGTTTAGCCATTCTACCGGTTTCCATTGTCAGTGTTCTACCGGCAATTTCAATCGTTTTTTTCTTAATGTCAAATTTGTGCATTTTTTCTCCTTTTGTTTGTTTAGCGGAGACTAAAAGCAATAGACTAAAACCAGTATTTTTCTGAGCTTAGCTTATTGCTCCCAATTCTCCACATCGTTTTTATAAGACAACAAAAAGGGGACGAGCCCCCTTTTGTTAAACTTCAAAATTTATTATTTTCGAAGTCCAAGCGTTTTAATGATCTTACGGTACCGTTCAATATCTTTGTCCTGCATATAATCCAGCAGTCTGCGACGCTGTCCGATAAGTTTCAGAAGACCTCTGCGAGTATGAAAGTCTTTCTTATGAACTTTCAGATGTTCGGTGATCTCTTTGATCCTCTCCGTAAGAAGTGCCACCTGAACTTCGGGTGATCCAGTGTCAGAATCATGGAGTTTAAACTCTGCCATGATAGCCTTTTTGGCTTCTTGTGTTAATGCCATGCATTTCCTCCTTAATTTATTTGGTCAAAATTGACCCGAACAACTGAAAAATTCACTGTTTCTTTGTAAAGGACTTTTTGTGGATAAAGATTTTATAACAAGTTTAAGTACTTTCAGTTAGACAAATTCTTATTGACACATTATTAGAAGGAAAAATTTATTCATGTTTTATAAGTTAGAAAAGAAGATATGGAAAATATAAAAAGAATTTATAAAATAATGCTCCGGTATTGGGGTTACCTGCTTGCCGGACTCTTTTTTATGCTGGGTTATGCTGTATTCAGCAGTGTAAGCATTATGATGGCGATCCCGCTTCTAGATTATGTATTCAAACCGGAAAAAGTAACGATATTATACAGTAACTTCTCCTCGTTCCAGATTGCTTTTCAAAAGATTGTTTCACACTTTGTTTCCCAATATAGAAGTCTATTTGCTCTGTCTCAGAAACAAAATTATGAACCATTCCTGGAAGAATTGAAGAACTTACTTCTTCATACAGATCCCATATTTTTATTATGGCTGATAGGAATGATGCTTATCTTGTTGGTTCTACTAAAGAACTTATTCTTTTATTGCAACAAGATAATGTTTGCCAATCTGCGTGGAAAAACGGTCAGGACTATTCGCAACCAGATTTTTAAGAAATACCTTTATCAATCACTTGCATTCTTCAATATAAATAAAGTCGGTGATTCGCTTGTTCGAATGGTTTCCGATGTAAAGATAGTCAGTAACTTTTTTATTCGCGCAATTTTCGATGCTTTGCAGAATATCATACTTATTTTATTCTTTGCCCGGATCGCTCTTTTTTTGAATCCAAAGTTATTTCTCATCAGTCTGATATTGCTTCCAATTTTCAGCATTATAATCAATTTTATTGGAAACAAGATCAAGAAATATTCAAAAAGAATACAGATCCAATCATCCAACCTTTTTTCCAATGTAGAAGAAATATTGAACAGCATGAGGATAGTGAAAGCATTCTCACGGGAAGATCATGAACTTGGAAAATTCAAAGATATAAATCAGAAGCATTTCAAGTTCTGGCGAAAATCCCGGGTTTACCATTTCTTCAATGTACCTCTTTCCGAGTTGAATGGTACCATCACCGGTGTTGTAGTTCTTCTTCTCGGAGGGAATCAGGTTCTTTCTGGTTCCAATAATTTTACACTGGGAAGTTTTTTCACTTTCATGTTTGCAATTTTTTCTATGCTGCATCCTATGAAAATAATTAGTAAAGCTTATGCTGAGATACGAAAAGCTTTGGTTTCTCTAGATAGGATTTCTGTCATCCTGGATATAAAATCTGAAATTGAAGAAGCACAAGATGCTGTTGAAAAAGATGCTTTTGAAAGTAAGATCGAGTTCAGAGATGTCTCTTTTTCATACGAAAAATCAAATGAAGTATTGGAAAATATCTCCCTGGAAATCAACAAGGGGGAAAGAATTGCCATCGTTGGAGGAAGCGGTTCGGGAAAAACCACTCTGGTTAACCTCCTCGAAAGAATGTATGATACAAGTTCAGGTGAAATCCTGATCGATGGAACTGAGATTAAAAACATCAAAGTGAAAAACCTGAGAACATTATTTGGAACAGTAACTCAGGAATCAATCCTGTTCAGTGATACTGTAGCTAATAACATCAGTTACGGAATCCTGGAAGATGTTTCTGACAAGGAAATAACCAATGCAGCAAAAGTAGCTTATGCAGATGAATTTATTGAAAAGCTCCCTCAGAAATACAATGAAATGCTCCAAACAAAAGCATCGAATCTGTCCGGTGGTCAGAAACAGAGATTATGCATTGCCCGGGCAATTGTGGGAGATCCGCCCATCCTGATCTTTGATGAAGCAACCAGCGCACTGGACACAGAAGCTGAACAGAAGGTTCAGAAAGCAATAGAACAAGCTACAAAAAATAGGACTGTTATAGTAATAGCTCACCGGCTTTCTACCATTCTTTCTTCAGATAAAATCGTGGTTCTGGACAAAGGGAAAATAGTCGGGATCGGAAAGCATAAAGAACTTCTGAAAACATGTGAAAGATATAAAACTTTATACGAATTGCAATTTGCTGATAACGCTTAGTATATGAAATTTCTTTTTTATATATCCAAAAGATATTCAATTCCCATAATACAACCTCTGGTTGAATCTTTGAAAAGAACAGAACATGAATTTGCCTTCTTTGTTTCTGAAAAAGTGAATAAAGGTATCCCTAATGAATGGAAAGAATTTCTTATAATGAATGAAGTAGATAAAGCTATTATTTATCACCCCGATTTTGTTATCGTTCCCGGAAACTTCGTTGATCCCCGCATTCCTGCTATAAAAGTACAGATATTTCACGGATTGGGAATTGAGAAAAGTTCACACTACAAGATCCGTCATTTCTTTGACGTTTACTGCACTTCCGGCCCTTTTGTTACAGAAAGATATAATAAACTTCAGAAGAGATATAAATATTTTTTAGTCCGGGAAACCGGATGGCCAAAGATAGATCATATTCTAAACTATCCCACTGAAAATTTAAAAATGAGATTGAACATACCTGACGACAAAAAGATCATACTCTTTGCTCCGACTCATAGCAGGAAAATGCAATCTGCAGAAGATCTGCTTCACGTAATTCCAAAAATAATAAATGAAACCGAGATATGGCTGCTTAAATTTCATGAATTGATGAGAAAAGAGATCTATTGGAATTTCAGGAAAAATATTTCTGAAAACATCAGAATTATCGAAGATCATGACGTCACTTCCTATCTTCACCTGGCAGATGTTTTGATATCGGATACTTCATCTGTAATTTATGAATTCATGGTTCTGGACAAACCTGTGATAACTCTTAAAACCCATAGCCGAACCGATAAAGGGATAAATATAACCGATCCAAAAGACCTCAGAAAGTCAATAGACAGAAGTTTGGAAAAACCTGACGAATTCAGTAGTAACAGGAAGAAACATCTCGAAGAGATCAATCCGTATCTTGATGGAAAAATAAGTGAGCGATTAATAAATACACTGTTGGAAATAAAAGAAAAAGACCTTCTTCCAAAGAAAAAAAAGCCGTTGAATCTGTTCAGGAAGCTACAGATACTTCATCATAAGAGATTTAGAAAAGGTTACCTGAGATGATTAAAGTTCTATTCGATCTGAAAAAGGAATATTATTTTAACTCTCTGTTTCCGCTCTATAATGAACTTCGTAAGGACCCGGATTATGATATTCAGTTTCATGTGGGAAAAGATGAAAAAAGATTTCTGGGAATATTTTTAATCCCACAAAAAAATCAGATTGAAAAGCGTTTAACCGGAAAAGGACTTAAAATAACGGATCAAACCAGCGGTTTTAACCTTGTGATCTGCGGAGACGTACTCAAACATCCCGAACGTTACGGTGACGTTGTGCGGGTTCATCTTGATCACGGAGTTGGAATAAAAACTCTGCGAATACGAAATATTCAACGGCAGAAGAACTTCCATTATCATGTTTTCCTGGAAGGACAATATTGGTACGATTATATTAAAAGCCTGGGTTGGGAAAGTGTTGCAGATTTTTATTTAACAGGAATTCCAAAGCTTGATCCTCTATTTTGGGATGGATATTATGATAATAAAAAGCTCATCAGGAAATTGGGTTTGGATCCTGCTAAAAAAGCAGTTCTGTTCGCTCCATCTTATAAACCGAGTTGCATTAAATTCATCCAGGGAAAAATAACTAATCTTCTCCCTGAGTATAATTTAATTATCAAGCTACATCCTTATAGTTGGGGTGGGAAATATGCATCACACAGTCAGCATAGATTTTACGAAAAACTGGCTCAATTAAACAAAGATGTATTTTTAATCTCAAAAGAAGATTTTGATATTTATCCTTATCTGTTTGTAGCAAATACACTTATCAGCGATACTTCCAGTGTGATAAATGAATTCCTGGCACTGGGAAAACACGGCATCATTTATGTGCTTCCTACTTCCAAATTGAAACATTCGGATGGAATGGAATCTGTTTCAGTTGATCCCAAAAATTGGTTAAAAGGTGCTTTCCCGCATATGTTCAAACCGAATGACCTGCTTCCTGCTGTGGAATCTGCTTTGAATCCCACACCTGAAATGAAGAAAAAACTGGTAGAATACAGGAACTATTTTTTTATTGGGCTCGATGGTTTTTCAGGAAAAAGAGTTAAAGAAAAGATTGATGATTTGATGAAGGAAATTTAAAAAATTGAGAAAGAAATATAAAGTACTTTTTGATGCTTACCACCTGTACCATCTACCGCAAATGGAACCTGTTGCAAGGTTATTGATAAAAAATCCGCTTTTCGATGTTTATTTTTCTACTTCCTGTAATATTGAAATTGATGAGAGGGAACTGACCATTAGTATTTTCAAAAAGAATAACTGGAAATATATTTTAGGTCAAAATGAGATAGAACGGCAAAACCTGATCTATAATATGAACCTCGATGTTTTTATCTGTGGATGGAGTCGGTATCCTATCGAAAAATATTGTAGCCCAGATACTTTATGCTGCATGATATATCATGGTATTGGAATAAAACCTACTTACTATCGCGACAATAATAAAAGGCTCGACATACGTTTTATTGAAGGATCATTTCGTGAAAAACAATTAAGGGAATATGGAGTTCAATCTGAACTAGACCTGGTAGGATTTGCCAAACTCGATCCTTTATTCAATGGTGAAATTGGTAAAAAATCTGAGATACTGGAACAATTAAACCTGGATCCATCCAGAAAAACAATTTTGTATGCACCTACATTTTATCCAAGCAGTTTTGAAGTTTTCAAATATAAATTGCTGGAAATGACAAAAGACTATAATTTGATAATCAAACTCCATCAATGGATATATTTTAGAAGTAATTTTGGTGGAACAAATCTGAGAACACAGTTAAAATTAGTAAAAAAAATTAAAAAACGTTTTCTTTCTGTAAAAACAATCGGACCGGAAGATTACAATATTATACCGCTTTATCGTGCTGCCGATGTTATGTTGACAGAAGCTTCTTCTACTATTTATGAAATGATGGCTTTGCAAAAACATGTGATAATATGCGATTTCTATAAAAAGAAACTATCACACAAAATAAGTGAAAAGAGAATGTTTAGAAGACGTTTGGATCGTGGCATGAAATCTGATCTTTATGATTTCTGCTATCATATTAATTCACCCATAGAACTTCCTGAAGTACTGGATAGATGCTTTAATAAACCTGATCCGTTCATCGATATTCGAAAGAAATACATTAAAAAAATGCTCTACAAATTAGATGGGAAAACATCGGAACGGATTGTGGATGTATTATTAAAACGCTTAACAAAATAGTATAATTTTAAAAGGAGATATAAAAATGAGAATTGTTTATTCGTATTATATTTTGGACATCGTACACAGAGGTCACCTGAAAATGCTGGAAAATGCCAAGGCAATTGCAGGAAAAGACGGAAAACTAATCGTGGGGATACTAACGGATGAAGCAGTGATGGAGAAGAAACCAAGACCAGTCCTTTCTTTTGATGAAAGATTCGACCTGGCAAATGCATTAAAGTATATTGATCTAGTTGTCGCTCAGGAGACATATTCGCCTCTGCCAAATGTAAAAAAAATTAAGCCCGATATTTTAATGGAGAGCACCAGTCATAATGAAAAAGAGATAGAAAAAGCCCGAAAAATTATGGAAAAAATTGGCGGTGAAGTAATTGTAATACCTTTTTTTCCATCTCAATCATCTACTAATATTAAAAATCAAATCAAAAAATGAAATTAGTTTATTCTTATTTTGTACTGGATATTGTCCATAAAGGGCTCTTAAATATGATGAAAAGCGCAAAAGCCATGACCGGTAAAAATGGAAAATTAATTGTAGGTATCTTAACCGATGAAGCTGTAATGGAAGAAAAGCCAAGACCAATCCTTTCTTTTAACGAAAGATTCGAACTAGCTTCTGCAATCATATATCCGGATATTGTTATTCCTCAAGACACCTACTCTCCTTTGCCAAATCTAAAAAAAATAAGACCTGATATCCTGATGGAAAGCACAATCCATGATGAAAATGAGATTGAAAAAGCAAGAGAATATATGGAAAGTATTGATGGAAAAGTTATTGTATTGCCATACTTTCCTCCAGAATTACATGCTGATCTCATAAACAAAGAAGACAAGAATTTCGTAAAACCGATCGAAGAATTTGCCAATCTAAAAGATCTGAAATGGAAAGAAATAACGATGAATATTTATTATTATGAAAAAATCCAAATAGAATTAGTTGCCAGAAATATTAAAACCGGCAAACAACCTGCCAGGTTATTCGGGTTTGAATGTAGAGGTAAACCTAATAAACTTTGGAAATT
>CBFDCX010000008.1:0-18868 GCA_965603415.1 uncultured bacterium | reverse complement strand
AAAACGCATCCTCCTACTTTTGTTTTCTTCTGCAACGATCCAAAATTGATTACCACGCATTACAAGCGTTATTTGAACAATCAGTTACGAGAAACCTTCAAGTTCGAAGGAGCATCAATAAAAACATTTTTCAGGGGAAGATCTTCCGATGATCTATAATACTATTCTTTCTTTTATTTTTGCATATTTAGTAGGCAGTATACCTACCAGCTATCTTATGGGAAAACTGGCAAAAGGTATAGATATTCGTGACTATGGTAGTGGTAACGTTGGTGCCACAAACGCTCTGCGCGTATTGGGAACAAGAATCGGGATTATTACACTGCTTATTGATATCGGAAAAGGATTTGTAGCAATTCAGATAGGGAAATTACTAATTTCCGAACCGACAAACCTCTTTTTAATTATCATAGGACTTTTTGCCATAATCGGTCATATATTCACTGTCTTCCTCAAATTCAAAGGTGGAAAAGGTGTAGCTACATCAGCTGGAGTGTTCATCGCTCTTTCTCCGTTGCCTGTTGCAATGGCAATAGTTGTTTTTGTGGTTACAGTTTGGTTAAGTAAATTTGTATCTCTTGGTTCTATGGTGGCCGCACTCGCGTTTTTTTTGGTAGAGCTTATTGTTAATATAAGTAACGGATTTGCAGATTTTGAATTATTGGTCTTTATTTTTCTTATAATGCTCTTTATCTTAATAAGGCACAAAACTAATATAAAAAGAATAATTGACGGCAATGAAAATAGAATTAGTTTTAGACGCAGGAGAGATAATTAATGTGCGGCATTATAGGAGTTTTTAATAATAAGAGATCAGCAGAACTGGCAACGCTGGGATTATTTGCCGAGCAACACCGCGGACAGGAAAGCTGTGGAATGGCTGTGAATAACGGCACAACGATCAAACTCAGAAAGAAAATGGGTTTGGTAAAAGAAGTTTTCAATCCGCATAAACTTGATTTCCTGAAAGGTCACATTGCCATTGGTCATGTACGCTATCCTACACGGGGAGCATCGTCTATATATAATTCCCAACCGCATATTGTGGAAACACTTTCTGGTCCTTCTTATACTCTGACCAGTAACGGTGATATTGTTAATTATGCAGAACTACGCAAAGAGCTGGAAGAAAAAGGAGTTTACTTTGCCAGTAGTAATGATGGTGAACTCCTCCTTAAATACATTGTTTATCACGTTGAAAAAGAAAATTACAGAATCATAGATGCAATAAAACAATTAATGAAAAACGTGAAAGGAGCTTATTCCAGCATACTTGCCACCAAAACTGAAATGTACACTTTTCGCGATCCTTATGGTTTTCGTCCATTGAACTACGGTAAAACAAAAGAAGGAACTTTCGTTGTAGCTTCAGAAAGTTGTGCACTCGATATACTTTATATGGATTGGACAAAAGAAGTTGAACCGGCTGAAATACTGATCTGTTCAAATAACAGCATTGAATCTATTAAACAGGATCCAAACGATTTTCGGGAAACTAAAACAAATCGGCACTGCATTTTCGAACATATCTATTTTTCCCGTCCGGACAGTTTCATTTTCGGTGAGAACGTGTATAAAGTGCGGGAAAAGATAGGTGCACAACTTGCAAAGGCTGATGATCTTAAACCGGATGTAGTAGTACCTGTTCCCGATTCTTCAAATTTCATTGCCCTGGGATATGCCAAACAAGAAAGGATTCCTTTTGAATTGGGATTAATCCGAAATCATTATGTAGGTAGAACTTTCATTAAACCGGAACAGACCATCCGTGATGAAAGTGTTTACCAGAAATTTAACGTTCTTCCTAACTTTTTCGATGGCAAAAAAGTCGTTCTCATCGATGATTCCATTGTACGTGGTACAACCATTCGTAAATTGGTTAAAATGATCAAAGAAGCAGGTGCAAAGGAAGTTCATGTAAGGATAGGTTCTCCCCCGGTTAAATTTTCCTGCTATTATGGCATAGATACTCCTACCCGCGAAGAGCTGATAGCTAATAATAAAAGTATCAAAGAAATTCGTGAATTCATAGGTACCGACTCTTTAAAATATCTTAAGATAGAAGATCTTAGAAAGACTGTTTCCAAACCCCAAGATTATTGCTGTGCCTGTTTCGACGGCAACTACCCGGTGAGGTAATATGAAATTAAAAACATGGGCTGAAATTACAATTATAATTAAAGAACTAAAAGCTGTTGGTAAAAAGATAATCTTCACTAACGGCTGTTTTGATATCATTCATGCAGGACATGTAGAATATCTGCAGGAAGCAGCAGAATTGGGCGATGTTCTCATCATTGGATTGAATAGCGATGAATCGGTGAAAAGACTAAAAGGTAGGAACCGCCCCATAAATTCCCAGATAGATAGGGCAAAAGTTTTATCCGGACTTGCAACGGTTTCTTATATAGTTATATTTGAAGAAGATACGCCCTACATGTTAATAGATCACATCAAACCTGATGTGCTGGTAAAAGGCGGAGATTGGCAACCGGATGAAATCGTTGGTGCAGACATCGTTCAGGCAAATGGTGGCAGCGTACGAAGCCTTTCCTATAAAGAAGGAAACTCCACTTCATCGATAATAGAAAAAATGAAGGAATAAATGGAAAAACAACACGAAGACTTGGCGATAGTAAAAGAAATTAAAGATGGATTTGTTTTTATAGAAATGCAACCCAGTGGATCTTGTGATAAATGTGCAATGCACAGTGTTTGCCAGGGGGCGGATAGAAAGATTCGTCATAAAATAAAAACAGATATGAAACTAAGCAAAGGTGATTTTATAAGAGTGCAGGTTTCTGCAAGCATGAGGATTTTTTCTTCATTTATTATTTTCATATTCCCAATTCTCTCAATGCTGTTATTCTATGGTTTGGGAAAATATCTATTCTGGTTTTCAGAAAATTTTTCAATACTTTTTTCTTTCATTGGTTTAATGTTAAGTGGAATTACAATATATTTTATTGATAAAAAATATACTGAAAAAATCATATTAAAAATTATTGAAAAGGTGGAAAAATGAAGATTCATTTGCACGAAATGGTTTTTTATGGGTATCATGGAGTTCATCCTGAAGAGCGAAAACTTGGTCAACGCTTCATTGTGAATTTTTCATATGAATCCGATTCTACCCATGATAAAGAGATCAAACATCTGGAAGACACGATAGATTATACAAAAGTTTACGAAATTATTAAACATACTTTAGAAAAGAAAGAATTTTATTTATTGGAAGTTTGTGCAAACACTATTCTTGATTCGATAATGGAAAGTTTTCCTACAATAATCCGGGCAAATGTAAAGATCAATAAACCTTCAGTTCCTATTAACGGATCATTAAGTTCTGTAGAAGTAGAAATGGAAAGAAACCGATGATCTGTTACCTGGGTCTGGGTTCTAATCTTGGCAATAGAGAAAAGAACATTAAGAATGCCATTTCCAGGTTATCTTCTGACCCGGATATACATATAATGAAAAGTAGTTCGTTGATTGAAACAAAACCTTACGGTAATATAGATCAACCTGATTTCATTAATACTGTTATCGAAATAGATACGGATATTACAGCAGAGGATTTGCTTTCCAAATGCCTTACTGTGGAAAATGAACTTGGCAGGAAAAGAAATGAAAAATGGGGACCAAGAACGATCGATATTGATATTCTTTTTTATGGAGAAACAACTGTAAACTTGGAACAACTTACTATTCCCCATCCAGATCTGCATAATAGAAGATTTGTTCTGCAATCTCTAAATGAGATCTGCCCTGATTTTGTTCATCCGGTAATTAATAAAAAAATTAAAGAATTATACCTGGAGCTTAAATGAGAAAAGTTGCAACTATTATCCTGGCAGCCGGTAAGGGTACTAGAATGAATTCTGAAAAACCTAAAGTCATATTTAAACTTGCCGGTAAACCGATGATCAATAAAGTCGTGGAGACTGCAAAGAAGGTAGATAGCGATTTGATAGTGGTGGTAGTTGGTTATAAAAAGGATTTGGTTATTGATACTGTTCCTGCTGACGATAATATAAAATTCGTTGAGCAAATTGAGCAAAATGGTACCGGTGATGCCGTAATGGTTACAGAAAAAGAATTTCAGGATTTTTCCGGGGATATATTTGTACTTTGCGGTGATGTACCATTACTTCGTCATCAAACGTTGGAAAAAATGCTTCAACATCACAGGGAAAAAAATGCTGCCTGTACAGTTCTTACCGCGATTATGGATGATGCTCTGCGTTATGGTAGGATCGTCCGCAACAAAGATAATAGTGTGCAGCGTATAGTTGAATTCAAGGACGCTACAGACCAGGAAAAACAAATTATAGAGATAAATACAGGTATTTACTGTTTCGATGCTCAAAGCTTGTTTTTAGCACTTGAAAAGGTAACTAATAATAACAACCAAGAAGAATATTATCTCACCGATACTCTTGAAATATTAAATGAAGAAAGTAGATTGGTTATTTCTGTTATTCTGGAAGATATAATCGAAGTTTCGGGAGTTAATTCACGAAAGCAGTTATCAGACCTTGAAAATGAGTTTTACAGAAGGCAGGATCATTTCGAAAATTAGGAGAAAAAAATGAGTGATATCCTTTATTCACCTTGGCGGTTGAAATATGTAATTTCCAAAAAAGGAAAAGAATGCATTTTTTGCCTTAAACCTGATAAGAAGAAAGATGAAAAACACCTCATACTTTTCAGGAGCGAACTCAGTTTTGTTATTATGAATACGTTCCCTTACAATAATGGACATCTTATGGTTGTTCCAAACCAGCATGCAGCAAAGTTAACAGATCTCTCAAACGAGGAAATGAAAGACTTGTTTAAAACTGTTCAGCTTTGTGAGAAAGTTATAAATGCAGTATATTCTCCAGATGGTATAAACGTGGGAATAAATATTGGTAAAGCTGCAGGTGCAGGAATAGATGAGCATTTGCATGTTCACATTGTTCCACGCTGGCTGGGAGATGCAAGTTTTATTACCTCAACAGCAGGTACTCGAGTAATTCCTGAATCCTTTGACAGGGCTTATAAGCTCTTAAAAGAACAGTTTGACAATGAGAAAGACAAAAAATAATTTGTCCCTCGCTGAGAAAAGAGCATCAATAGTAATTTTATCGTTAGTTTGCTTAATTATTATAGTTGCATTCTTTTTGATCTTTAAAAAGAAAGAAAGTAGAATAACAGAAGACATAATCCCGGCAACATCTTTGAAACTTACAATACTGAACGGATGTGGTTTTGACGGAGCAGCAAAAGATGTTAAGGAATTTCTTATAAACAAAGATGTCCGGAATCTGGATATAATCGCCTGGAAAAATGTGGATAGGAATATGTTCATTTACAACAAAACCATAATTGTAGTGAAAAAGGATGATCAAAAAAAAATAGAATATCTAATGAACATTACTGGTATCGATAGAAGAATTTATGCATTAGATGAAAATACGATCGAGGATATGCAGATTATTCTGGGTAATGATTATGGCAAATACTTCAAATAAATAGGAGCAATAAATTTGGATCATAAGGAAAGTGTAAAAAAAATAATCGAATGGGCTGCAGATAAAAAAGCAGAAGATATAATTCATCTCGATGTAAAAGGTAAAACCGATTTCACCGACTCAATTATTATTTGCAATGGAACGGGTGATCTACATATCAAGGCAATTGCAAACCATATTCTGCAAAAAGCAAAAGAAAACAGCATCCAGCAGTTATCTGTGGAAGGAATGGATACAGCATCCTGGATACTTATTGATCTGGCAGATATTATTGTTCATATTTTTAATATTGAAAAAAGAAACTATTATAAAATTGAAGATATATATAAAATAGCACCCAAAGCAAGAGGAAAAATAGATCCCGTTCATGATTAAGAAAAAAATTATACTGGATATTAAAAAAGCTTTAAAAAAGCTTAACTATAAATTCGATGTGAATTTTACTGTGGAAGTTCCAAATAATATTGAACATGGCGATTTCTCTACAAATGTAGCCCTTCTAAACGCAAAGAAGAATAAACTTAAACCACGTGAAATGGCAGAAAATATTATTGAAGTGTTTTCCAGAAAAAAAGACTATAAGTCAGCCGAAGTTGCCGGACCTGGTTTTATTAATTTCCGTTTGTCAAACAGTGTTTACCATAAAGCTCTGGTTGATATTGTTAAAAACAGAAAAAAATTCGGCTCATCAAATTACGGTAAAAGAAAAAAGGTCCTTTTAGAATTCATCAGTGCCAATCCTACCGGACCTCTCAATGTAGTCAACGCACGGGCAGGAGTTTATGGGGATACGCTTTACAGAATAATGAATTTTGTGGGTTTTAAGGCGTTTCGTGAGTTTTATGTTAACGATGCCGGTAACCAGGTAGACATTCTGGCAGAATCCCTGGAATTACGCTACAGGGAATTACACGGTGAACAACTTAATGAATTTCCTCCTGAGGCATACCATGGTGAATATGTAAAAGAACTGGCTATCAAGTTGAATGCGATCGATGGTTCTAAACTATTTCATATAGCAGAAAAAGACAGATTCGAGCGCATGAGGGATTTTGCACTTGAAGAAATTCATATCATGCAGGTTGCCAGTTTGGATAAATTTGGTGTAAAATTTGATAACTGGATGTCTGAAAGAAAATTAAGACAGGAAGGAATCCTGGAAGAAGCTCTCAGCTATCTTGCCGAAGCACACTGCACCTATGAAAAAGAAGATGCTATCTGGTTTTCTTCTACTCAATTTGGAGATGAAAAGGATAGAGTACTTATTAAAACAGATGGTAATCCCACTTATCTCGTTCCAGATATAGCCTACCATCTTACTAAGTATCAAAGAGGTTTCGATTATATTATCGATGTGTTAGGACCGGATCATCACGGGCACGTTTCCAAATTGAAAGCTGCCATTGAAGCTTTAAAACTGGATGTTGATAAACTTGAAGTTGTTTATTTGCAGCATATCAATCTCCTGGAAGAAGGTGAGATCGTTAAAATGTCCAAACGTGCCGGTTCAATCGTTACTATGGACGATCTCATCAGAGAAGTTGGTAGAGATGCAGCACGTTATTTCTTCCTGAATCGAAAACCCAGTGCCCATCTCGATTTCGATATGGACCTGGCAAAAAAGAAATCCAGCGAAAATCCGGTTTATTACTGCCAATATGCCCATGCCAGAATCAGCAGTATCCTGAAAAAAGCAAAAAAAGCTAAATTTAATCTAAAATCTTTTGATACTAAATTCTTGAAAAAACTAAAACAGGAAGATGAAATAAATATAATTAAAAAAATGCTCGAACTTCCATCAATTCTCATAGCCAGCGCAGAACACCGCGAACCGCACAGATTAGCGATCTATGTTCATGAATTAGCCGGTATGTTCCATAAATATTATGCAAAATTTAAAGTTATTGATGAAAACAATTTAGAGCTTAGTCTTAGCAGATTATATCTGATCTCTACAGTTAAATATGTAATTGCTACATCACTTGGTTTGATGGGAATTTCCGCACCTGAAAAAATGTAAAAAAACAATTATTCCTTATTTTATGAAAAAAATAATAATTCTCTCTGACACTCATGGAAATCAGAAACTCCTGAGACAAGCCGTTACAAATGAAAGCGGATTAACTCATATCTTCCACCTAGGTGATAACTACGACGATATGGATGAAAATCCTGACCTTCTGGAAGATATAAAGTTAATCAAAGTTCCCGGAATCTTCCATGCTGGTTACATAGATGGTTCCATTTCTGCAACACAAGAAATCTCTCTCTCAGGGTGGAATTTTCTGCTGGTCCACAATGTGAACGATTTGAAAAAGATCTCAACTCAAATAGATTTTGTGCTTTTCGGTCATACACATAATTTATCTTATGAAACAATAAACAAAATCCATTATTTGAATCCCGGACACTTAAAAAGTAAAAAAGATAGAAAAAGAAAAGCAACTTATATTGTAATGGACATTTCGGATAAAGTAATACAAATTTACTTTAAGGGAATAACCGGAAAAATAATCAATTCTGAAATAATAGAAAAATAAATGTAACTTTATTAATAATTAAGTATTCATACTCTGGAGGAATTATGAAAATAGAAGAAATTAATAAGAAAGTTATGGAAAAAAGTCAGATTATCGACAAGATAAAAGAGGAAGCCGGCAAGGTTATCGTTGGTCAGGAATATATGATCAAACGCATGCTGGTGGGTCTTTTAGCAGATGGACACATCCTGCTGGAAGGAGTACCGGGTCTGGCTAAAACCTTAGCTGTAAGCACAATGGCAAGTACAATAAACGCCACTTTTAAACGCATCCAGTTTACACCCGACCTTCTTCCTGCAGACTTGGTGGGAACTCTTGTTTATAATCAGAAAACTACCGAGTTCGTTCCTAAAAAAGGACCTCTTTTTGCTAATTTCATCCTTGCAGATGAGATCAACAGAGCACCGGCAAAAGTGCAGTCAGCACTGTTGGAATCTATGCAGGAAAGACAGGTAACTATCGGAGATACTACATATCCTCTTCCTAAACCGTTCCTGGTAATGGCTACCCAGAATCCCATTGAACAGGAAGGAACCTATCCCCTGCCGGAAGCTCAAGTTGATAGATTCATGCTCAAGTTGCTTATAAATTATCCTTCCCGCGATGAGGAATACAATATTATGGAACGTATGGTAGGCAAAGTAGAAATTTCCGTTAAAGCAGTAGTGAAACCGAAAGATATTATCGAAATGAGAAAATTGATCAATGACATCTACATGGAAAATAAAATAAAACATTACATTCTGGATCTTGTTTTTGCCACTCGGGAACCAGACAAATTCAAGAATTTGCATGAACTTTCCAACCTTATAGAATGCGGTGCTTCTCCACGTGCTTCCATTTACCTGGCGCAAGCTGCAAAAGCACATGCTTTCCTGGAACATCGCGGATATGTTACTCCAGACGACATCAAAGCAATCGGTAAAGATATTCTACGTCACCGTGTAATTCTTACTTATGAAGCTGAAGCTGAACAGATAACCCAAGAAGATATTGTAAGCAAACTCTTTGATGAAATTGAAGTTCCGTAAATGATTTTCCTGGTTAAAAAATGGAAACATCGGAAATAATTAAATGGATAAGGAAGATAGAGATAACCACCAGGAATCTGGTTTCAGAGCTATTTTCCGGGGAATATCATAGCCTTTTTAAAGGTCAGGGACTGGAATTTTCGGAAGTTCGGGAATACCAGGAAGGTGATAGTTTCCGACAGATCGATTGGAATGTTACTGCCCGGCACGGATATCCATACATCAAAAAATTTGAAGAAACCCGCGAATTGAACGTGATGTTCCTGGTTGACAGTAGTGCTTCCACTCTATTTGGAACCAGGAATTACTTGAAATCGGAATTTATTACAGAGGTTACGGCAGTACTATCGTTCTCTGCACTTTCCAATAACGATAAAGTAGGTTTACTGCTGTTTACCGATGAAGTGGAAAAGTATATTCCGCCACGTAAAGGCAAGAAATCTGCTCTTCGCATTTTACGGGACATCCTCTATTTCGAACCTAAAAATGTTAAAACCGATATCAATAAATCTGTTGAATATATCTACCGTTTAATTAAAAAACGAAGTATTATTTTTATCATTTCTGATTTCCTGGACAAAGATTATGAAAACAGCTTGCAACTGCTTGCCAAGAAACATGATGTAATCGCAATAAGAGTCATAGACAAAGGTGAAATGGAACTACCCAAAGCCGGTCTTTTGCATCTGAATGACCCGGAAACCGGAGCAAGATTTTCAGTTAATACATCCAGTAGAAAGATTCGTGAAAGATACAGGAAAAACGTTCTGGAACAGGAAACAGACCTAATGGAAAAATTCAGAAAGATCAAAGTTGACCTGGTTAATTTGCAGACCGATAAACCGTATGCGTCTGAATTGATGAAATTCTTCAAATTCAGGATAAGAATGAAAAACCAAAGGTAACGCAAACATCCTGTTTATGAAAACAATGATAAGATTTAAAAATAGAGTTATATTAATCATGTTTTTACTGTTAATTCCAATAATAATGTTCGCACAACAGATTGAACACAGATTAGAGAAGCCACCGAAATTGTATGTGGGAACTCCCTTTCACGTTCTCATAGATATTACAACCAACCAATCTGATAGTATATTTGCTCCGGAAATAGACACGCTTGATATCTTCATTCTGAAAAAAATACATTCTGAAGATAAAATCGAAGAAGATAAAAAAATAACCCGAATTGATCTTATTTTCCAACCGTTCGATACTGGAGAATTCACATTTCCTCCCCTGGAGTTTGCTATTAAAACCTCTGACAGTCTTTTTGTTTTACATACTTCCGAATTCCAATTGAATATTGAAACCGTTCTTATAGACAGCTCGCAAACCGTTCGTGATATAGCGGATCCCCTGAAAGTTAATCTGGGTTTCTGGGATTATTTCTTTCCATTAATCACAATTATATTACTGGTTTTCATAATCAGGATGTTATTGAAATTGCTACGAAAGAAACCTGTAGAGGACATTTCTACCCGGATAATCGATGATCGTCCTCCCTATCTTATTGCATTGGAATTACTACATAATTTGAAAAAAGAAAAACTAATTAAAAAAGGTGATTTCCTCAATTTACATTTCCGTCTTTCCTTTATCCTCAGGCTTTTCATTGAACTGAATTATCACATAAATGCTGTTGAGATGACCACCAGCGAAATTCGTTCTTATCTGCAAATTGACCTCAAAGAAAAATCCAAAATTCTTGATTTTCTCATTTTTGCAGATAAAATTAAATTTGCAAAGTTCATTCCTGAACTAAAAGATTCGGAAAAGGAACTGAAATGGCTTGAGAAATATCTCAGATCTTTCAAACCGGAGGAGGAACAAGATGCTTGAGTTCGTTCATCCTGACTGGTTTTGGGCTTTGCTTGTATTAATTCCAATAATTTTATATGAACTTTTGGTTAAGCAAAAACGGAAAGTGCGTCTTTTGCACAGTCGTATTGAACTATTACGCAAAGTAACCGGAAGAAGCAGTATTATGCGTTTCATTCCTCTTATCCTGCGCAGTATAGCAATTATATTTCTGATAATTGCTCTGGCAAGACCCCGCCTGGCTCATAAAAAACAGCAGATCACGGGTAAGGGAATAGACATTATGTTAGCCATAGATGTGAGCGGAAGCATGAAAGCCGTGGACTTCCAACCCAAAAACCGTCTGGAAGCAGCCAAAAGAGTTGCTATAGATTTCATCGATCACCGTCATAACGACCGCATTGGTCTTATTGTATTCTCAGATAATGCCTACACTCAATGCCCGCTAACACTCGATTATAATATCCTGATGTCTATCATGGCAGATATGAAGATAAATGAAGAAGCCAGTGGAACGGCTATCGGAATGGGTCTGGCAACTGCTGTTGCTCGATTGAAAGATTCAGAAGCAAAATCGAAAATAATAATATTGATAACCGACGGACGCAATAATGCTGGTGAAATAGATCCTTTTACAGCTGCTGATCTTGCTGCTACTTTTGGAGTAAAGGTTTATTGTGTGGGTGTTGGCAGTAAAGGATTGGTGGATTATCCTATTCAAACTCCTTTTGGCATCAGGTACAGAAAAGTAAATATAGAAATGGATATGAACACACTTGATAAGATCGCCGAAATAACAGGTTCGGAACGAGCCAGATTAGCTACTAACACTGCCGAACTGAAAGCCATTATAGAATATATTGACACACTTGAAAAGACTGAATTAGTTATAAATGATTATTATATTTACCAAGAGCTTTTCTGGAAATATTTAATTTTTGCTTTTATGATAATTTTATTAGAATTCACTTATAGGATCGTGATAAGAAAGCAAATACCGTGAGGGTAATTTATGCATTGGGGTAATCCATACATTCTGTTTTTATTGCTGCTTGTTCCCCTGTTCGTTATTCTTCTGGGAGTAGCGGCACATAACAGGAAAAAGCAGTTCAGCAACTTCGCAGATAAGAAATTTTATGATTATTATATGCAGCAGTTTTCTTCCTTTCATTGGTCATTGAAGAATATTATTTTCATCATAGCTGTTTTCTTACTGGTAATTGCTCTGGCTCGACCACGCTGGAATAAAGAAGTACAGATCGTAAAAAAGGAAGGCATCGATATCGTAGTTGCAATCGATGTTTCCAAAAGTATGGATGCAGAGGATATTCAGCCCAGCCGCATAGAGCGGGCAAAAGACCAGATCTCACTTTTTATAGACCAATTAAAAGGAGACCGTATAGCAATTGTGGCTTTTGCTGGAATGAGTTTTGTGCAGTGTCCGCTTACAAATGATTATGGTGCAGCCAAACTCTTTTTGAACCTGCTGGATACGGAAACCGTACCATCCTATGGAACAGATATCGGTGGAGCTATTGCCAGGGCAGTTACGCTTTTTGGTGAAGATGAAAAACACAAAGTTATCATCGTGGTAAGCGATGGAGAAGACCTGGAAGAAAATGCAGTGAAAATAGCTGAAGAAACTGCCGGAAAGAATGCCATTATCTACACACTTGGAGTCGGTTCACCGGAAGGAAGCACCATCCCTGTGCGGGATGCATCGGGCAATGTAGTCTATGCAAAAGACGACAAAGGTGATATTATTTTCACAAAATTGGATATTTCTATTCTAACTAAGATCGCCAAGACTGGAAATGGTCGCTTCTTCCCTATCACACCACGTCAATCCGAGATCTTTGAGATCATGAAAAACATCAATGCTATCGAAAAGAAGAAATTCGATTCACGTGAATTCACTCGCTATAAAGAACAATACAAATACTTTACTATAGCGGCTTTATTTCTTTTACTCATCGAGTCTTTCATTCTATATAAGAAGAAAGTTAAATTCAAAAGAGTGATTTAAGATGAATGATAAAATAATCCTACCGATATTATCGTTGATTTCATTTCTGTTGGTCAGCTCTATTTTATCTGCAGATATTCTCACTTACGATAAAGCCATCCAGAACATGAAAGGAATAAAATATTATAATAAAGATAATTTCCAGAATTCTGAGAAGGAGTTCAGCGATAATGCCATCAGGTACCCCGATGACAGCCGTTTGCACTTCAACCAGGGGAATGCCCAATATAAGAACGGTAATCTTGAAGATGCCGAGTATTCCTACAATCTCACTCTAAAAAATCATGATTTTAGCGAAACATCAAAAGCCCTCCAGAACCTGGGTAACGTGAAATTCCAACAGAAAGATTATAAAAATGCGATTAAATACTATCGGGATGCACTCATTGAAGACCCGCAGAATATGGATGCCCGTTATAATTATGAACTGGCAGCAAAAATGTTGCAGCGTCAACAACAGGAAAAACAACAGCAAAATAAAAATGATGAAAATGAAGACCAGGAAAAAAAAGAACAACAGAAAGATCAGCAGCAGCAACAGCAAGATCAGGAAAAGAAAGAAGAACAAAAACAAGATAAACAAGAGCAGCAAAAAAAAGAACAACAGCAAGACATGAAAAAAGATCAGAAAAAAGAAGATGCCGAAAAAATGTTGAAAGCCCTGCTGCAAAAAGAAAAAGAAGAGATGAAAAAAGAAAAGCAGAAAATGAATGTTGACAAAGCAAAACGTGGTAAATACTGGTAAACAGGGTGATGTTAACATGAATAAAAATTCGATAATTATTATTTTACTGGTTTTCACCGCCATGTTAATGGCGGAAGATATTTTGGTAGAATCTTACGTGGACAAGACAAAGATCGGACTGCAGGATCAATTGAAATACACTATTGAATTCTCCGGTGAAAAAGCAGGTGAAATTGCAACACCGGATATTCCTGATATCAATAACTTTAAAAATCTGGGAGTATCGTCTTCCTCATCTTCATCTTATTCGATCGTTAATGGTAAAATGTTCTCCAAAATCAGAAAAAGTTTTATCTATATACTGCAACCAAACCGAACGGGAAATATCATCATTCCACCTATTACACTAAAAGTAAAGGGCAAAACATTTACCACTCAACCCATCTCCATAAAAGTGGTGGCAGGAACCACAGAACCACTTCCAAAAACTTCCAGGCAATTATCCAAAAATGAAAGCTCTGCTAAACTGGAAGATAATCTTTTTGTACTGGTAGCAGTAGATAAAAAGAACATTTATAAAGGTGAACCGATAACAGTGGAATTTTCGCTTTACACGGTTTATGACCCTTACGATATAAATGATCTTTCTTTTAGTTCGGAACCTGTCTTCAATGGTTTTTGGAATGAGATCAGTTTCAGGGCAAAAAGAATAGGCTTTTCCAGCGCTACATTAAATGATCAACGTTATCATAAAATGCCGTTGATCAGACTGGTGCTTATTCCCACCCGAACCGGCAAACTGGAGATCACTTCCCTGAAAATGCTGGTTGATGTACGAATTCAATCTACCAGTTTCTTTGATTTCGGCTCGACTAAAAGATATTCCATCAAAAGCAAACCACTATATATAAATGTAAAAGAACTACCCTATGAAAATCGTCCGGGTGGTTTCTCAGGAGCGGTAGGAAAATACACATTATCCAGCAGTATAAGCGATACCGAGCTTAAAGTTGGCGATTCTTTCACATATAATTTAAGTATAAAAGGAACCGGAAACCTGAAGCAATTTGAAGTTCCTGCCCTGCCAGAGATCAATAATTTACGTTTCCTTGATCCTGAAATTTCTACAAAGATAAATAATGATAAGAAATCAGGTACAAAATCAATAAAGTATCTTGTAATTGCACAAGAAAAGGGAGTATTTAATATCCCACCCATTAGTTTTTCCTACTTTAATCCATACCAGAAAAAATATATCATTAAACAAACACGTGAATATACTTTGGATGTACAGGAAGGTGATATGACCTATATTTCCAGCAGTGCTGCTCAATCTTCTGTAGAACGGGAAGGAGCAGATATCGGCTTCATTATCACTAATATTAAACTGAAAGATAATACAATTTATTTTGATGATTTCGGTTACTGGCTGATCTGGCTGGCATTTTTTTTGCTGCTACCCGTATCTTATATTTATGCAAATGAACGCCAAAAACTTAGCGGCAACCTCGATTATCAGCGGCAGAAACAGGCAAATAAAATTTTGCGTAAATACATGAAAGCTGCTACCGAACATGCCGGTAGAGGACAGATCGAATTTTATTCTGCTGCCCAACTGGGACTCAGCAGTTACCTAGCAGACAAATTGAAAATACCGCGTGGAAGTTCAACAGATCAACTTCTTACCGAAGTACAAAAAAGAACTGATTCTCCTTCTATTTCAGAAAAGATCTCATCCCTTTTAGAGAAATGTGATCAATCCCGTTTTATGCCGGGTGGGTTTTCCCGTGAAAATATCGAGAATGACTTTAACTTCCTGAAAGAAATAATTGTTGATATTTCTAAAACAAAGATATGAGGAACTGATGAAAAAACTGATTCTAATTTTATTGATCATTTCCTTCAGCTTGCTTCTGATAGGTGAATCAAAGATAGATGAAATGTTTCAAAATGCCTTGAATGAATATGAAACAAAGAACTATGAAAGTGCATTAAGAGATTTCTTGAGTGTTGAAAATGAAGGTCTGATAAATGCAGATCTATTCTATAATATTGGAAATTGCTATTTTCGGCTTCATCAAATTGGGAGATCGATCCTTTATTATAAAAAAGCTCTCAAGATCGAATCTGACCATGCCAGTGCCAGGAAAAACCTGGAATTTGCACTCACCTTAACAAAAGACAAACAGGAAATCGGTTCGGAAGACGTTATCCGCTCATTCCGGGAGAAACTATTCGATTCAATATCTATCAATCTGTTAGCTGTTATTGCACTTATAATTTTCGGTCTTATTATCCTGCTTACCTGTTTTATGATTGTTTATTACCGTAATCGTGAAAGAACTGTTCCTATTTTCATGACAACTGTTCTCATCTTTTTTCTTTTGATATTTCTGCTACTCGGTTTCCTTAAATGGCGTGCCTATCATTTCCAAATCGAAGGTGTTATACTCACTACTTCTGCTATCGGGTACAGCGGACCAAGTGAAGATTTCACACGTGTTTTCACTATTCACGAAGGAATGATATTTGAAATTGAAAGAGAAGAAGGTAACTGGAGCTTGATTAAACTTCCTAATGGACTGGGTGGCTGGGTGAACAAAGAAACTTTTGAATTGATAAAATTATAAACTAATAAATGAAATACCTTTTTATTCTTATTTTTATTGCTCTTGCTTTATCAATTATGGCAGAAGATGTTATAACCTTACAGGGAAATACAACTCAGGGTGGCATTCTTATTTACGAAACTGATAGTTCTATAGAAAAGTTATTTCTTGATTATAAAGAAATTCCTATTTTTGAAAATACTGCCATATTAGGTTTTGACCGCGATGCAAAACTTCGTCACATTCTAACCTTGGTTATGAAGAATGGTGAAATGGAAACGACTGAATTCCGCCTGACAAAGCGGGAATATGATACTCAAAGAATCGATGATATCCCACCTGAGTATCTTGAAGACCCAACAGATCCAGATGTAATAAATAGGATTGAACGTGAATCTACGACTCTGCAAGAGTTACGGAAAAATATTCATAACAATCAGTTTATTTATTTAGATGATTTTGCGATCCCTGTTGAAAATGGAAAAATTACAGGAGCTTTTGGTAGTAACAGGATATTGAATGGAATTGCCGTTTCTCCGCATAATGGGCTGGATATATCTGCTCCCCTGGGAACCGATATTAGGACAATGACTACAGGGATAGTAGCGTTAACAGGAGATTATTTTTACAATGGCAAGTTCGTACTGATAGATCACGGTTGTGGTCTCAGCTCTATTTACATCCATATGAGCACGATATGTGTGGAAAAAGGAGATTATATCATCTGCGGTGACAAGATAGGTGAAGTGGGCTCTACTGGTCGTTCAACGGGAAATCACCTGCACTGGGGCATCAGTTGGAAGGGTGAAAGAATCGATCCGGCACTCATTATAAAACAGAATACTATCTTTTTCAAATTTTCCAGCATCGTTGAAACTGATTAATAACAACTTCAAATACTTAATTACTTGTTTATTTAATCATGAACATAGAAATAAAATTTTAATTTAAAATTAATTAATATTTAAACATAAAATATAATAATATTGACAGAACATTTTTCATATTTATTTTCCGTTAGCAGATATATCCTTCACAAAAGATTTATCTAAAGGAGGAAACATGAAAAAATATTTATTTTTATTTTTACTTCTCTTCCCTCTTCTCTGCCAATCTTACAATTGGGATAGCATTGGACCTACAGGAATCGAAACCAATAATTTCTATCTTTGGAATGGTGGTAGTGTATATGAATTGATCTGTGCGTCCGACGGTCTGTGGTTGTATTACAATGGCAATTGGCAGGAATACACAAATGGAGATCTTCCGGTGTGGGATGTAGAAGCTGTGGCTCTTGGTTCTGCCGACCTGATAGCGGTAATGGGAAATGGAAGTTATTCTGATGGTATCTATCTTTTCAATTTTATCACCTTTGAATTCTTTATAACAGAATGGTTCGTGAATCCCAGATTTATTTATTACTGTTCTGCTGACGATTATTATTATGTTGGTGGAGAGCAGGGACTTGTAAGATCAAATACCGGTACTCTATGGGAACCGGTAACGTTCTTCAATAATAAATACTGCCTGGACATGATCAGTTACGATGACCACTTTGTAGTTGCAGCCGATAACACTGTTTTTTATTCTAATGATGCCGGCAGTAACTGGAATCAATCTACATATCAATATCCCATCTCTAATATGGCTTTTTCTCAGAATGGAACTTTATATGTAATCTTTCCAGGCAATTCCTACTCTTCCGGTCTGTGGCGATCAGATGATTATGGCTCTACCTGGGAAGTAGAATTCTGGAATACTATGATGAGTTCTATCCATTTCGATTGCTGCGAGAACCTGTTCGTTGGCTGGGAAGAATCTTCTGGTGTTGCTATCTGGGATCCGATCCTGCAAGATTTGACCTACATGAATGACGGTCTTCCTGACCTTAACGTAAATAAACTAACGATACATCCGCTCATAAATGGTCCGAATATTGTCTGTTGCACTGATGGAGGAGTGTTCATTCTCACCTTCTATAGTGTAAATACAGATGAGCCGGTAATAAATACTACTGAAATTGAAATGTTTAATTTTCCTAATCCATTCAACCCGGAAACAACTATCAGCTATCAACTTCCTGAATGCAATCAGGTAGAATTGATAATTTACAATATCAAAGGACAAAAGGTGAAGACACTTAATACATTCCAAAATACCTATTTATCGCGAAGAACGAAAGAAGTAACCTGGAACGGAAAAGATACCAATGGTGATCTCTGCCCTTCTGGAATCTATTACTATAAATTGAAAACTGAACAACAAGAAATTATAAAGAAAATGATCTTATTGAAATAAAATAAAGGAGATTGTTATGAAAAACTTATTTATCATTATTTTACTTCTCATCTCAATGTGCCTGTGGGCACAGAATGTACCGCAAATCATCGATTACCAGGGTAGACTTGCTGATAACAGCGGCAACTACCTGAACGGTATAGTCACAGTTGAATTTTTGATCTATGATGTAGAAATAGGTGGAACAGCACTCTGGAGTGAACCTCAGGATGTTTCCATGTCTAATGGAATCTTCCATGTACTGCTCGGTTCGTTGTTTTCTTTCCCACCTGATCTTTTCGATGGTGCAAACCGCTGGTTGGAACTGGAGGTGGGCGGAGAAACACTTTCCCCTCGCACAAT
>CBFDCX010000007.1:0-19675 GCA_965603415.1 uncultured bacterium | reverse complement strand
CAATAAGCTTCTTTGTGGTTTCCAAAGCTAATGATTTTTCCATTTCTTCATCTATGCTTATCAATGCAGATTGTACGTCTTTTTCAATATATTTTGCAATTTCCAGCCGGGCAATTTCTGCTGAACTTTCCCAGGCGCTGATCAGGTTGGAAGAGCTGCCTGATGCATAACTGATAATATGTGAATTTTCTACAGCAATCTTATTCCTTTCATACCAGTCAGGTAAATTTGCTACAAATTTTTTCTTATATTTCTCAGCAACATTGTCATTTTGAAGGGAAAAGAGAGCGAGGTAATAATCAAAAAAGAACACCTCATCGACCATCTTTAATGTCTCATAAATATTATGAGTAGTTTCGGGAGATGCGCTTACATTTAGTCGGAATTCTGCTTTGCCGTCTCGTAACAGATCCTCAGTAGTGATGGAAGCAAATTTCTCGATGGAGTAGGAAGCTTCATTCCTGCTTTTCATAACCGCTGCCATCTGTTTGGCTGCATCTTTCATTTCACCTTCATCGAAGCTTTTCCTGGCTATCCCGATGACATAATCTCCGGTAGGAAGTTCGTACACCCAGCCGGGTAGTTGTGGATATTCTATTTTATGGATCATTTTTACTTCTTCAAATTCTGTTTGTGAAGCGCATCCCAACAAGATAAGTAACGCAATTATCAACAACGTTCTATTCATTTCCTTTCTCCATTTTTCTTGAATATTTTATTCTTCTTCAAATACACCATTAGAGATGTTATATCTGTATGATTCACACCTGAGATCCTGGAAGCCTGACCCAGCGATGTCGGTTTTATTTTATTCAATTTTTCCCTGGCTTCATAGGCAATAGATTCGATCTTCATATAATCGATATCTGTGGGGATGTGTGCATGCTCCATTTTCTCGAATTTATCTATCTCTGCCAGTTGACGTTTCAGATATCCTTCATATTTTATTTCCAGAGAAATCCGATTTTTTATATCTTCCGTAACATCTTCCGGAATTTTATAACCATAACGTTGCAGATCATCAAAATTTATTTCCGGTCTTTTTAAAATATTTGCTAATTTCGTTGGTTCTTTCAACTCTTTCACTTTTTTTGTTTTATGTGTTTTTAGAAAATGCAATTCCCGGTCGTGAATTTGTTTCATCTGTTGGAATTTCTGCCAGCGCACATCTTCTACCAAACCCAGTTGATAACCCAACGGCATCAATCTTTCATCAGCATTATCCTGCCGCAGATAGAGCCTGTATTCTGCGCGAGAAGTAAAGAGACGATAGGGTTCTGTGGTACCTTTTGTAACCAAGTCATCTAACAAAACTCCCAAGTATGATCGGGACCGATCAAAAATGACAGGTTCTTTTTTGCTGAGAGAAAGTACAGCATTGATGCCTGCTGCCAATCCTTGAGCTCCTGCTTCTTCATAACCGGAAGTCCCATTGATCTGTCCTGCTAAATAGAGCCCGTTAATATTTTTCGTTTCCATAGTTGCTTTGATATTATCGGGTGGAATGTAATCGTATTCGATAGCATAGCCATAACGGATTATAGTAGCTTTCTCCAAGCCGGGAATTGAATGCACAAGTTTTGCTTGAACATCAGGCGGCAGGCTGTTTGAAATACCATTTGCATACGCTTCAAAAGTTTCAGCACCTTCCGGTTCGATAAAAACATGATGTTGTTCCTTGGTATGGAATTTAACTACTTTATCTTCGATGGAAGGACAATAGCGAGGTCCAATCCCACTGATATATCCTCCATAAAGCGCAGATTTGTCGAGATTGGAACGGATGATCTCATGAGTTTTCGGTGTGGTAAAAGTGAGATAACAACTCACATCACTTCTCAGCTTAATATCGCGGTAAAAAGAAAATCCCTGTGGATCTTCATCACCGGGTTGTTCTTCTACTTTGTTCATATTCACCGTTCGCAGATCGATTCGGGGTGGAGTACCTGTTTTAAATCTCTCCAGCTTCAAACCTGCCTTCAAGAGTGATTCGGAAAGCTTTACCGATGCCGGTTCTCCTGCTCTGCCGGAACTGTAACTTACATTGCCAACATGCACCTTTCCACGTAGAAAAGTCCCATTTGCCAGGATAACTCTGGGAGCAAAATAAGATTCACCCAATTTGGAACGCACCCCGATAATGCTCTTTCCATCTTTGGAAAGAAGGATATCATCGATGATTGCTTCTTTGATCTCCAGGTTACTTTGACGTTCCAATGCATGATACATTACAACACCATAATAAGTTCGATCATTCTGCGAACGCGGTGCCCAAACAGCAGGTCCCTTTTTCTTATTCAGCATTCTGAATTGAATACCCGAAATATCTGCAGCTCTGCCTATCTCACCACCGATCGCATCCAGCTCTCTTGCCAGATGACCCTTAGCAGGTCCACCTACAGAAGGGTTACAACTCATCCTGCCGATGGTCTCGATCTTAATGACAAAAACAAGTGTTTTTGCACCCATCCTGGCTGAAGCTAAAGCAGCTTCAATTCCGGCATGTCCGGCACCAATAACTATTACATCGTATTTATCCATAATTCCAATAACTAAATCCAATTTATTCCATCCGATGTCAAGTAGTTAGAAAAATCCTGTTTTTTTGATTTGACAAAGTAGTAGATAATAAAAGTTTAGAATAAATTTTCTTATTTTTGGAGTTAATTTATGACGAAAAAGGTAAAAACAGCGATCTCTCCCACGCGGGAAGAGAATTATCCTCTGTGGTATCAGCAGGTGATAAAAGCTGCCGATATGGCAGAGAACAGCGAAGTTCGCGGCTGTATGGTCATCAAACCCTGGGGATACACTATCTGGGAAAACATACAACAAAATCTGGATGAAATGTTCAAAGAAACGGGGCACGAAAACGCCTATTTCCCTTTGTTTATTCCCAAAAGTTTCTTTGAAAAAGAAGCTGAACACGTGGAAGGCTTTGCCAAAGAATGTGCTGTAGTTACTCATTCCAGATTGGAAGATGACGGCAAAGGCGGACTGAAACCTGCAGGAAAACTTACGGAAGAACTGATTGTTCGCCCTACCAGCGAAACTATTATCGGTGCTTCATTCAGCAAGTGGGTAAATTCTTATCGCGACTTACCCCTGCTTATTAATCAATGGGCAAACGTAGTTCGCTGGGAAATGAGAACACGTCTATTCTTGCGAACTACCGAATTCCTCTGGCAGGAAGGTCACACTGTTCATGCCACCAAAGAAGAGGCATTGGAAGAAACTTATAAAATGCTGAATGTTTATGCAGAATTCGCAGAAAAATTTCTCGCTATGCCAATAATAAAAGGTGAAAAAACCGAATCTGAAAGATTCCCCGGTGCTGTAAGTACCTTCTCCATTGAAGCAATGATGCAGGATAAAAAAGCCCTTCAATCTGGTACATCCCATTTCTTAGGATTGAATTTTGCAAAAGCTTCCAACATTAAATTTCAGAATAAAGAAGGACGTGAAGAATATGCCTGGACTACATCCTGGGGTGTTTCCACCAGGCTTATCGGTGCTCTTATAATGGCTCATAGTGATGATAACGGTTTGGTTCTTCCTCCAAAGATAACTCCTGTTCACATTGTAATTGTTCCTATTTACCGTGATAAAAATGAACACAAAGAAGTGATAGGCTTTATTGATCGGCTTATAGAAAAAGTAAAACCACTTCGTTTTGATGACAAGAAAATCCGTGTAAAAGTGGATGATCGTGATATGCGTGGTGGAGAAAAACTATGGGAATGGATCAAGAAGGGTGTTCCCATTCGTTTGGAAATAGGTCCTCGAGATATCGAAAGCAATTCGGTTTTCATGGGAAGAAGAGATAAACAGCCCAACGAAAAACAAAATATGAATTCGGATAAATTCCTGAAAAATATCACATCAATTCTGGATGAAATTCAAAACAACATATTTAAAAAAGCTTTGAATTTCCAAAAAGAAAACACTATAAACATTGATAACAAAGAAGAATTCTATAATTTCTTCACTCCAAAAAATAAAAAAAATCCTGAGATCCATGGCGGGTTTGTAAACAGTCACTGGTGCGGTAGTGCAGAATGTGAAGAAAAAATTAAGAATGATTTGAAAGTAACCATTCGCTGCATTCCTCTGGATGTAGAGAATGAAAAAGGAAAATGTATTTACTGTGGCAAGGAAAGCGATAAACGAGTTTTATTTGCAAAGGCTTATTGATGAAATTCTGGATTGAAAAAGATACCACGATATTCCTGTTTCAGCTTCTGAAGGCAGCTAAAGCAATAGAAAACTACAAAGACATCGAGCATAAAGTAAGCCGTGGATTTGTCTCTGTGAACGACGAGTATGTATATAAATCCCGAATGGAAATAAAAATCGGAGATGTGGTACGATACCAGAAACATCACATCATTGTGGCAGATAGAACCCTACGAGATCAACAAGAAGAAATACCAGCGGAACTTGTGCGACATGGCAAAGTGAACAAATGGGAAACGAAACCGCTGGAAATTGAACAGGAATTAAATTCTGATATTGTGAAAACATCCAAACAACTTCATGAAAAGATCCAGATAAAAAAGTTTTCTCTTTCTCTTGCCGAATCCTGTACAGGTGGAATGCTTCAGCAGGTTATCACATCACATCCGGGAGCTTCAGCGTATTTTCTGGGAGGTGTAGTAGCCTATGCTAACGCAATTAAGCAGTACATATTGAATGTTCCCGAAAAGACCCTGGACAAATATGGTTCTGTCAGCAAAGAAACCGCCATTGAAATGGTAAAAGGAATTCAGACTATGTTCCAATCAAATTGTGCCTGCGCCATCACCGGTATTGCCGGACCAGATGGCGGAACCAAAGAAAAACCAGTAGGAACAGTACATATAGCAGTTTATAATAAAAAAAAGGTGACCCATCATAAATACATTTTCTCTGGCAGCAGAGAGATCATCCGAAAAAAAGCAACCATTAATGCTTTGAAAATGCTGGTGGAAAATTTATAATACTTGTCAGAATATCATTATCTTTAATAAGTTTGTTTGCAAATAAATGGAGAATTAAATGTTGAAGAAGTTTTTAGTGTTTATGATTGTTTTACTACCCATTTTTTTAGGTGCGGAAATATTTCAGGTTCTAAGCCAGAATGAAGATGAACTTATTGTTAAATTCACCTTACCGGAATTTGAAATGCAAAATATCAAGAGCAAAAATGGAAGTTATCATCAGATCGTTTGTGAAGGTGCCACAGCATTGACCCGGGCAGGATACCCTCAACTTCCATTTTTTACAGAGATCGTGGGACTTCCTGTGGATGGAAATATCGATATCCAGATTATAGAAAGACATCAGCGATCAAAAAAGAATATAAACATATATCCGGTTGATAAACTTATCGGAAATGATAAAGATCTGCATTACGAATTTTATAAAAACAAGAAAGCATACAAGGCATCCAAGAATTATCCTGCCAAACTGCTGGAAAAAGGAAAAAATGCTTTCCTGAAAGACAGAAATTTTACAGGTTTCCGAGTAAACCCATTCCAATATAAAGCTGCTTCAAAGGAATTGACCATCACAAAAGAAATCATATTTCGCATAATTATCCATGGTGATAAAACCACCAGTAGAAATTACCTTACCAGCAGTAATTTTATCGATAAGATCGGAGATTCATTTTTCCTGAACAATGAATTTTCCAAAAAATGGCGGAAAGAAAAAGAAAAAGCAAATTATTACCCACCTCGTGAAAGTGACCTTGTAAACGAGATCCAGTTTGTAGTGGATAAGGAAGGTATATATAAAATCACTTATGAATTTTTGACTGAGACACTGGCAGACCCGGAATTTCCATACGAATTTGAAATGGCTTTCGACTGGGATGAGATCGACCCGCACTACCTGGAGCTTTCTGATGAGAATGGACCTGTTCCCATTCACTTTGTAGGAGAAAATGACGACTCTTTCGATGCCGGAGATTACTTTGAATTCTTTGGAGAAGAGCATTACGGTGAAAACAGTTATTATGACGATTATACTTCAGAAAATGTGTATTCACTTTCTTTAACAAGCTATCCCGGTAGTAGGATGGCAGTTGAGAATGGTGGACTTGGTAATATTAATGCAAATCAGTTTACAATCCCGGAATCCTATCAGCAAACAGTTCATTTTGAAGAACAAAATACTAAAGACCATTTAGGTGCACAATATATTTATAATTCTCATGACTTTTACAGGGAAGACATCTGGTTCTGGGATAAGATATATGCTCCCAGCTTGGAACTGTTCCCATTCGAATTGCAATATCCGCATCAAACTTCTATCAAACCGTTTACCGCCAGAATTTGCTTGTTCAGCTCCACTTTCGACGTGGATAATTATACTCAGGTCAACCACAGTGCCCAGGTAAATATGAACTCCTCACTCATCGATCAACAGGAATGGTATGGGCAAACAGAAGTTATTTTTGAGAATATCGATAATCCTCTTCCAAATGATTATCTGGCACATGGTAATAATAATCTTTATATCAATCTACCCGGACTGCCAAATGCTCAATATGAGACGGTAATGCTCGATTACTTCGAAGTAACATACTGGCGCGAATACAAAACCGATACGGATTATATCAGGTTCACTAAACCGCAGAATAAACCGTTGGGACTTTTTCAATTTGAAATTGATAATTTTTCCAACGAACAGATCTCTGTTTATAAAATAGGAACCAGCTATATAGAAAATGTTCAGATAAAACCATTTTCATTAGCTGGAGGTGCACCTTTCCAGGCAGCTTTCCAGGATAGTTTGTTTTCTCACACTACCAAATATATTGCTCTAACAGAAGAGCAAAAACTGCTTCCTAAAACTATCAGACCAGATCTTACATCTAATTTGATGGATCCGTTCAATGCTGCAAATTATATCATAATTACTGTGCAGGAATTTATAGAAAACGAAGCAGTACTGCAGTTTGAACAAACCTGGGAAAGCCAGGGAAATTCTGTGATGATAGTTAGTCTGCAGGATGTTTTTGATGAATTCAATCATGGAATTCGTTCTGCTGATGCTATCAAAGATTTTTTCGGTTATGCTTATAATAACTGGTCGTATCCTGAGTTGTCACATGTACTGTTGCTTGGTGATGGCATCACAGATGAGCGGGATAACAGCCCCGATAGGCCCTATAATCTTATTCCTTTCAGAAATGTATGGGCGCATATAATGGGAGCCATAACCAGTGATAACTGGCTGGCATGTATTGTGGGAGATGATCCCGTTGCCGATATCAGTATCAGCAGAATAAATATATGGGAAGAAGATCAGATTGCAGATGTGGTGGCAAAAACTATCCATTATATTGAGAACCCAAACTTTGAAGACTTCTGGCATAGTCATGTTACGCTGGCTGCAGGCGGTAATCCTGGTGAGGGATCATTCTTTGCCGAACAGAGCGAACGGATACGGAATGCCTGGATTCCTGCTGATTATAACGTATCTCGGGTTTATTGCAATACCACAGGATTGCCGGGAGCTTATGCCGGGAATACCACAACTTTGATCAGTAATATTAATGACGGTACGATCTACCTGCAATTTATGGGACATGGTGGTGGTCATGTATGGGCTGATTACAATTTGCTGAATAAGGCAGATATAACCACTTTCAACAATGAGAATTACCCATTTGTTGCCAGTTTATCCTGTTATGCTTCTGCTTTCAATTCTCGGCAGAGTTCATGTATTGGCGAAGAATTAATTCTAAAATCCGGCAAAGGAGCGATCGCTCATGTAGGTTTCACAGGTTTTGGTTATAAATGGGCTGATGAAGATTTTGGTAATCACCTGGTAGAAGGTATTTTCGACAAACAGATAGGAACTATCGGAGAGATAATCGATTTTACAAAAGCCAAATTGTATGCTATTTATAACAATACACCCCAAGAAAATGCCCTTATTCATGGCTGTGCTCTTCTGGGTGATCCAATGATCAGTCTTATCTTACCGCAGGAACGCAAACAAGTAATTTTGAATAAATATAACTTCACCGAAGGCGATACACTTGTTATGACTTCGGATGTAGGTCCTTTTATTGAAGAGGGTAAATTTGTCATTTTTGATGATGATGATGCGCAGCTTCCCCTGGATGAATACTATCCAATGGAACTCCCGGCAATTAACGATACATTAACTTCATTCGATTTTATTATTCCATCCAGCTTGAATACGATCTATTCACGGAAAGTTAAGGTTTTTGCATATGGAGATGATAGGGAAATTACCGGTATGACAAATTACACAGTAGGACAGGCAGCAGTGGTGAACTTGCAGATCAGCCCCCCGCAACCCACCGAAAATGATTCTATTTATATCAGTGCCGATTTTTTTGACGAGGATGGCATAGATAGCATTCTTTGTCATGTCGATTATGAAGATTACGATATTCAAATGATCAATGTGGAAAATTCAAAATATCAATTATCTCAGGCAATCCCACCTCATAATACGGGTGCCAATATCAGTTTTCATTTCAGGATTTTCGATGCAATAGGTGATTCCACAATAACAAATCCACAGATAATTACCATAGCTGGACCAGATCTTATGTTGCAACATTTTGAACTTACAGAATATAATTTTCTGCCGGCTGTGAAAGTATTAGTGCAAAACCTGGGTTCAACTCCAGCTTCTTCCTGCATTATAAAGTTATACGATAACACAACAACGCCTATATTAATGACATTTAAGCAGATCGAACCACTGGAAATTCTTGAATCCCGTTGGGAATATATTGAACTACCACTTCTAAATTCGGAGATCCAATTTCAGGTAGTTGTTAATGAAAATGGAGAATCTTTTTCCGAATTATACCTTTCGAATAACACTATCGATTCAGATTTGTACGAAATTAATATGTTCGAAGCAGGCACAATGAACGTGATAGCTCAAAGTCTGGATGGCAATCTGGAGTGTGAATTCCCTGCTGACTTATTAGAATCTAATACTGTTTTCTATATCAATTCCAGCAATTTTGAAGAACCTCTCAACCAGCCGGATATTAATATGATCTGCTTGAATGACAGCACTTTTTCTTCAATTTATGAAATTGGAGTTTTGAATCAAAGTCTGTTAGCTGACTCGTTGGGTCATTTTCCAAATAATAAAAAAATAACTCTGACATTTCATTACAGCAACGTAGATTCTCTTACTCAGATAATGGAACAAGATAATAATTTCTTTGTTTACCGCTGGGAAGAAACCTATCGGAAATGGGTTTACAGCGGTGGTGAAATGGACCATGAGAATAACACCGTAATCTATGAAACAAACAGGATCGGAACATACACCATCCTGCAGAATAATGACCAGACCGCACCTTACATAGAGGCAAATGTGGAAGGACAGGAATTCACCCAGGGACAGGCAACAAGCCAGGGTCAAGAGTTCACTCATGGCGGTTATATTTCCAGGAATGGAACCATTTCGTTCCTGCTTCTGGATTCTAATGGGATCGATGTTTTTAATAGAAATATCTCTCTCTATTTATCGGATGGAGTAAACATTAACGAAATTGAACGCAATGAATATGCCATTACACTGGGAATAGGAAACCTGATCCAGGTTCCCATGAAATACCAGTTAAACAACCTGGAAAAGGGAACTTATTATCTTACATTGGATTGTTACGATGTTAACGGAAATCCGCGCAGTATGGGTATTGAATTTGATGTAAGCACTCAATTTGACATCATCAATGTAGCAAACTATCCCAACCCGGTGAAAACCATCACAACTAGTTATGAGAATTCTGCCAGGACCAGATTCACCTATGTGCTTACTGATGATGCGGATAAGGTAACTCTGAAAATATATACTGTAAGCGGTAGATTAATACAGACTTTTAAAGATCTCCCAACCTCTGTAGGTTATCATGAATATCCACGCAGCGTTCTAGGCTGGGATTGCCGGGATAAAGACGGTTACTTCCTGGCTAATGGAGTTTATTTCTATCAGATAGTTGCCAAAAAGGGTAGTAAAAAAGTAGAAAAAATACAGAAAATGGCTATTTTAAAGTAGGTTTGTATGATCAAGAAAATAATTTTGATAACCTGTTTGATCCTCTCATCGGTCAGTGCATTTGCCGACAGGTATGCCGGTGATTTCATGGTGATAGGAGCAGGTGTTCGTTCTTCCGGAATGGGAGGAGCGTTTTCTGCTATTGCCGATGATGGTTCTGCTATATATTGGAATGCATCGGGAATAGCTCAAATGAGAAAATCGGAAATTGCTGTGATGAGAGCCTTTTTATACAAAGACCTGGCGACTTATGATAACTTTACATATTGCCAGCCACTGCCAAATGAAGTTACTATCGGGTTCAATTGGACTCGCCTTGCCATCGAAGATATTCCCGTATTCCTGGAAAAGCATCTGGTTTATAATGTAGATTACCGATCATCTTATCATGAATATAATCTGTCGGCCATCCCGGATGGACAAATATCCAGCACAGACGATCTCTATCAATTTGCTTTTGCCAAACATGTGCAGTATAATTTAAACTTGGGGTGGCTCTTCTTCGAGATCCCCTTTGATATCTTCATGGGTGGTAATATAAAATATATTAAAAGAAAAATTGATACAAGTATTGGGAATGGAACCGGTTTTGATTTTTCCTTTATTTCCAGAACAAAGCTTTCTGTACTTTTTGAACAGGATTGGATGGGAGATTTTTCCTTTGGGGTTAACTTCCAGGATGTAGGTGGTACATCCATTACCTGGAATGTAGAAGATGATAATTCCGATCATACTGACGAGGTTATGATGAACAGCAAGCTGGGAATGGCTTTTCACCAACCGCTGGATTTCATAAATTCTTCATTCATACTTTCAAGGGATATTGATTATATTTATGATATTATATACCATTATGGATTTGAATATCGTTACAAAGAACTGCTCGGTTTCAGGTTGGGATATAACGATACAAATTTTTCTACCGGGCTTAGTTTGAAGCTATACGATTTTACTATGGATTATGCATTCATCACAAGTGTGCTTGCCAATACAAATCGTATTGGATTGAGATTTAATTTCTAAGCGAGGAAATTATGAAAAAGATACTTTTATTACCGATAATTGTGATCTTACTTATGAATTGTACAGGAAAAGAAAATCTGGGTGTGGATTCTACACCACCTGAACCACCAGAATTAATACCTCACCTAGGTGATACAGGCGATGGTGGTGATGAGCTTGTATTTGGAGCAAATTATTACTATACGAACGATCCGGAGCTTGAAAATAACGGTATCGATGCTGTTTCTGGAGGTAACCAGATGCAGATCCAATGGCACAATATTACAGATTCAGATATCGATTGCCTGGAAATATATCGATTCAGTTTGCAAGAATATATTTTTGCAATTGATACTTTAAATTTTGCAACTATGATTGATTCGGTTGATTATGATAATCAGTCAATTTACAGGGATGTGAATGCAGATTCATATGTAGATAAAGAGTTATTCTACTTTATAAAAGCTGTTGATGAAGCTGGTAATTCCACACTTTCCGATACTGTGGGTTATAAACTAATGAATAAACCTTCTCTTATACAACCTTCTAATTTTTCATCTTTCTCAAATGCTAATAACATAACATTCGAATGGGCTGGAGATCCTGGTTTATTGTATCGTTTACTAGTTTTTGATGTGGACCGGAACCCTCGCTGGCAATGGACCCCTCTTGATTTTGAACCGCTTGAAACACAATATGGGGGTCCTACAATCATTCCACCGGATACGTTAATCTGGCGTGTGGATGTGTTCGGGCAATCCGGGGTTTTACATACAATCGAAGGAAATGATTATTACATTGATTCCGGGGCAGAATCTGAGGAGAGGTACATATATATTACCGAGTAAGGAATTACTTGACTCTGTAATATCAAATAAATACTTGGAAAATTCAAGGAGCATGAATGAAAAAAATAATATTATTAATAATTGTTCTAATGTTCTCTTCGGTTATTTTAGCTCAGATCGAAGGAACAACTTCCCCATATAATCCAGCATCAATATACCTTTATTCCGGTACTCTGGCTGGTACAGAGCAGTTGAAGATAAAGACTTATATCTGGGGTCAGGTAAAAAAACCGGGACTATATATTGTTCCAGATAATACAGATCTTCTCACACTTATATCTTCTGCTGGAGGACCTACTGAGAATGCCAAGCTTTCAAAAATAAGAATCATTCGAACAACAGAAGAAGGTGATCAGGTTATCTGGGTAAATATAAAAAAATATTTGGAAACTGGTGATCCCGAGTTAATTCCAGTCTTAAAACCAGGTGATACAATTGTCGTATCCGGTTCTACTTATTACGCTTTCACAAAAGCGGTGGACTGGCTAGCACAAATTGCTATTATTTTAAGTGTGTATGTAGCAATATCAAATATTAATTGATCGAGGAATTATGCAGAGTCAATTTAATCAATTTAACGAAAATGCAGAAGAACAGGAAATTCAATTAAAAGATTATATAAATATAATAATTCGTTACAAATGGTTGGTTGCTTTTATCTTCCTGGCTGTATTCATAGCTTTCAGCATTTACACTGCAAAAGCATCCAGAATATACAAAGCTACTTCAAAAGTACTTTTGGAAGACAGGATGGCAAGTGATCTTCTTTTCTCCTCATTCAGCAACAAAGCCTCATCGATAAATAACAATATTCAGATATTAACAAGTTATCCGGTAATGAAAATAGCCTACCAGATACTAAGAAAGAAACCCGATTTTACTTCTCTTCCCATCAGCAAAATTGAAAGCAATCCAGAGGGTTATCTAAAAGACGGTTTATCTGTTGATACGGAACGCGAAACCGATATATTGATCATCAATTTTGAGTCTACCAGTTCCCTGGAAGCAAAAGAAGCAGCCAATGCGGCTGCTCATGCTCTTATTCAGCAAAATACGGATTATGCCCGTATTGAGTTCAGGAATAAACGAGAATTCCTAGCAAACCAGTTGGAAGAAAACGATCGTCGACTACATAATTCGGAAGAAGAACTGCGAACATACAAGATCGAGCATGGTATTTCAATGCTCTCGGAAGAAACTCAGGAACTAATTAAACAATCTTCAGAACTATCTGCTATGCTTTCTGCAGCAGAAACAGAACTGGAAGTAGCAAATAATCACCTGAAATTCCTGCAAGGTGAACTTTCCGTACAAGATACATTACTTTCCGATGTTAATTCCGTTCTCTCTTCACCACTTCTGGATCAATTAAAAAAAGAGATCGTAGAAAATCAAACACAATATGTGAACTTTCTTACCAGATCAGACTACACCGCAGATCATCCTGAACTGAAATCTTTAAATAAGTCCATTGAAAGCGCCAAAGAAAGATTGAATGAAGAGATACAGAGAATCATCTCGGTGAAGTCCGGTTCTTCTGATCCCTTGATCTATCGTTCCAATCTTATTGAAAGCATTTCCACAGCTCAGATCGATCAGAACTTAAAAGATTCAAAAGTAGTAAGTCTGCAAAAAGCCGTGGAAGATTATAACAGAAAAATGTCTATCCTTCCTGATACAGAAGTTGAACTTGCCCGTCTGGAACGCGGCTATTTGATCAATGAAAAAATATACACTATGCTTATTGAAAAATTTGAAGATGCTAAGATCGCTGAAAGATCGAAAATAGGTAATGTTCGCATTGTTGAAGAAGCCCGAGTGCCTGCAAAACCCATTAAGCCAAATAAGAAAATGAATCTAATGATCTCAATTGTTCTTGGTCTTGGATTGGGCATTGGAGCGGCATTATTGCTTCATTCTCTGGATTCTAAGATAAGAACTTTCGATGATGTGAAAAAGAATGTAGCACTGCCAATTCTTGGTACTATCCCTTATATTCATATCTACGATTCCGATCTCGATCAAATCGAGAATATGATGCGCAGAAGTAAAGATGAAGAGAAGGAAGAATTACTGACATTAAAACATCACATGGAAACAAAACTGATCACGAATTATTCACCAAAATCATCTGCTGCTGAAGCTTTTAGAATATTGAGAACTAACATAATCGCCAGGAAGAAAAATACAGATTCATTATCGATCCTGATAACAAGTTCCGGACCAAAAGAAGGTAAATCTACAATTCATGCTAACCTGGCAACTGCCCTGGCTCAAATGGATGCAAAAGTCATTCTTGTGGATGTAGATCTTAGACGTCCTATGGTTCACACAATATTCGATTTCGAGAAGGAAAATGGTATCAGTGATTTTCTCATAGATAAATCCAGCAATATCGAGAATCTCATTAAAAATACCCCAGTTCCTAACCTTGATATAATTTCCAGTGGCTATATACCACCAAATCCATCTGAACTTCTCGCTTCTCCCAGAATGGATGAACTGCTTGCACAGCTTAAGGAAAGCTATGATTATGTATTACTGGATTCACCTCCTGTTATTGCTGTTACAGATTCCATGGTAATGGCAAAGAAAGTGGACCTGTTAACTCTGGTTGTACGTATCGATAGCGCTGATAAAAATGTGATAAGAAGAGCAAAAGAACTATTGGATAATATTGATGTTAAAATAGCTGGAGCAATCATAAACGGAATTCATCCACACAAATATTATAGCAGTTACGAATATAATTACTACTATTATTACTATTATGGAAAAGAAGAAGATAAAAAGGCTTCAGCGAAGTTCTTCCGCAAAAATAAACCTGTTTCTTGATGTTCTTGGAAAACGTGGTGACAGTTACCATGATATAAGGACAATCTTCTCTGAAATAGAGCTTTACGACAATTTAAATTTTATTTTGACAAAAAATAGCTCTGTTAGGATTTTGACAAGTACAGACTTTATAAGTATAGAAGAAAATATTATTTATAGAGTTGCGGTCTTTATAAAAGATAAATATAAAGTGGAAGATGGAGTGGATATAGAGCTTGAAAAGAACATACCAATTGCAGCTGGATTGGGTGGTGGCAGTAGTAATGCTGCTTTCACCATTTCAGCACTCTCGGAACTATGGAATTTGAATTTAAGTGATTCGGAGATGCACAACATTGCCAGAAATTTTGGAAGTGATATTAACTTTTTTCTAAAAGGCGGATGTGCTCTGGGTGAGAGACGAGGTGATAAGATAACACCACTCGAACATATAGATATCAATAATATTTTTCTGGTAAATCCCGGTTTTAATATTTCCAGTAAAGAAGCTTATCAGGCAGTGCATATTTCTAATGAAAATACACAATGGAAACAACTGATATCAACTCGCGATGTTTCCTATTGCTACAATAAACTCGAAGAAGGCATCTGTAGGAAATATCCTGAAATTCAATTCATAATAGAATATTTAAAAAATAATGGGGCAAAGAAAGCAATGCTGTCGGGTAGTGGTGCAACTATCATTGGCTTCTGTTCCGATAGAAAGATAGCAGATAATTTTACAAAATACTATTCCAAAAAAAAATATTGGAATTGCATTACAAAAACAAAAGGAGTACAAGATGAACATTACTGATGTAAAAGTTTTCCTGAGAGAAAGCAACCAATTAAAAGCCTTTGTTAATATCGTTATTGATGATGCATTTATCATCAGAAACATCAAGGTTATCGAAGGTGAAAATGGTCTTTTCGTAGCCATGCCGAGCCGTCGAGTTAGTTCTGGTGAATATCGCGATATCGCTCATCCTATCAACACAGAAACCAGGAACATGGTAGAGCGCATTATCATCGAAAAATACAAGGAAGTTTTACAAGGTGCTTTATCTGCGGCTGAACATACTGAAGAGGAAAAACCAGAGGAAAAACCAGAGGAAAAATCAGAAGAAAAACCAGAGGAAAAACCAGAGGAAAAATCAGAAGAAAAGCCAGAAGAAAAGCTTGAGGAAAAACCAGAAGAATAAATAATTTATGTTTTCTAGGCTTAAAATATTTACAGGAAACGCTAATGTAGAATTAGCGAATGAAGTGGCAAAATATGCAGGCATCCCCCTGGGAGATGCTGAAGTATTTAAGTTCTCCAACGATAATGTTTTTGTTAAAATCAATGAAAATGTCCGCGGAGCCGACACATTTATCTTACAGCCTACTTGTTATCCGGTAAACGATAACCTGATGGAGTTGTTAATTATGATAGATGCACTTAAAAGAGCATCTGCCCGTAATATAAATTGTGTTATTCCTTCATTCGGCTATGCCAGATCCGATAAAAAAGATCAACCCAGAGTACCAATCACAGCAAAGCTCGTGGCTGATCTACTTACTACAGCCGGTGCCAGCCGAGTTATAGCAATGGATCTGCATTCAGACCAAATTCAGGGATTTTTCAATATCCCGGTGGACCATCTGTATTCTACACCTATTTTTATACGTTATCTCACTGCTAATCACGATATCTCAAATGCTGTGGTAGTCTCACCTGATACAGGTGGAACAGCCAGAGCCAGGGCATTAGCAAAAAGACTGGATTGTTCACTGGCAATTGGAGATAAACGCAGAATAGGAAATGATGACAAAGCAGAGGTCTTAAATATCATAGGTGATGTGGAAAATAAAACTGCCATCCTTTACGACGATATTATCGATACCGGAGGTAGTTTAGCCAAAATGTCCAAAGCCCTGATGGATCGTGGAGCAAAAAAAGTTTATGCTGCTTGTGTGCATGGTATTCTTTCCGGTAATGCCATTGAAAACCTGGAAGGATCTCCCATCGAGAAATTGTACATTACGAATTCCATTCCGCTTTCACAGGAAAAGAAAAAATGTAAAAAAATCGTCCAGCTATCTATTGCCGAACTGCTGGCTATAGCTATAAAAAAGATTCATATTGAGGAATCTCTTAGCAATTTATTCAGATAAAATACTTACCCACATAGTGGGATTTCAACGGAGGAATAATGAACGTAAAAGTCGAAGCGAAATTACGTGAAATAGGAAAAAAATCTGTCCTAAAAAATTACCGAAATGAAAATCTTATACCAGGAATTATCTATGGAGAAGGGAATGAAGGATTAAAAATACTCATTCCAAAAATTCATTTTCTTAAAGATTACAAAAAAACCATAGGGGAAGTAGCTTTCTTCAAAATTCATGTTGATGGAAAGGAATTCAATACCTTCATAAAAGAAAAGCAGATTCATCCTGTAACCAGAGAATTTGTTCATATCGATTTTATGGAATTTCATAAAGGGAAAAAAATCACTCTTCAAATTCCTTTCAAATACATTGGAGAAGCTCCAGGCACTCAAGAAGGTGGTCTGGTGGAAATTCTTCACAGAGAATTAGAAATTTCATGCCTGCCAAAAGACATTCCCGAAGAGATCAGCATTGATGTTTCTGAACTGGAAATAGGTGATTCTATCCATTTTGGTGATATTACCATTCCAGAAAATATCGAAACTAATATATCAGAAATTACTACTCTTGTAGCTGTTCGTGCACCTAGAAAAGAAGAAGTTATAGAAGTTGAGGAAGAAGAGATAGAAGGTGAAGAAGGTGAAGAAGCTGCAGAAGAAGGTGAAGAAACAAAAGTAGAAGCTACTGAAGAATCTTCTGATCAAGCTCCTGAAAAATGAAATTAGTTGTAGGTCTTGGTAATCCCGGAGTAGAATATAAGTTCAACCGACATAACGCTGGGTTTTTACTTCTTGATAAATATGTTGCAAGAAGAGATATCAAGTTTAAAAAGAAAATTAAATATGATATTGCAATTGCGGATGAAATAATCTTTATCAAGCCTAAAACTTATATGAATAGAAGTGGTAATGCTGTTACATCGATAATCACGAAACACCATGTTGATGACATCATGGTGGTAGTCGATGATATTAATCTTCCACTGGGTGAAATCAGATTTAGAAAAGAGGGTAGTTACGGCGGTCATAACGGCTTGAAATCCATCGGAGCTGCTTTGGGCACAGATAAATTCAATCGATTTCGCATTGGTGTTGGTGCTCCGGAAACGGGGGAACTCTCTGAATATGTTCTTTCCGATTTTTCTTCCCAGGAAGAGGAAATTCTGCATGTTGTATTTGATTTTTGTGAGATATTACTGGAAGATTATTTAAGTAATGATTTCGATCGAATGGTCGAAAGATATAGCAAACTTAAAGTATCCTATTCTGAGAAAATCAAAAATTCTCAGGATCGATAATAGCCGGTTTCACCGGCTGCAATAAAGACCAAAGGAGGAAAAATGTTAAACAAGTACGAAAGCATGATCATTATCGTACCCACACTTACCGAAGATGATTCTAAACAAGAACTTGAAAAAATCAATTCTTTTATCAAAAAGAATGGTGGAGAAGTACTCAATACCGACGATTTGGGGAAGAAGCGTCTTGCTTATAAGATCAATGATTTCAATGAAGGTTATTACTTCGTGAACTATTTTAATTTCGATACTACTCAAGTATCCAAATTGGAAAGAATGTACAAACTTAATGAAAATATCATACGCTATAACATTCAAACTAAATAGAGTAGGAGGAATAAAATGGCAAGTGAATTAAGATTTCCAAAGATCAATACAATAGTTATTAGCGGCAGGCTTACTCGTGACGTAGATTTACGGTATCTGCCAAATGGTACACCAGTAGCAAAACTGCCTATTGCCTTCGATAGAAGTTATCAAAAAGATGGCGAGTGGCAACAGGAAACCAGTTATATTGATATAGTTGTCTGGAGTAAGCGTGGTGAACAATGCGCAGAATATCTGCATAAGGGTAGCCCCGTTCTTTTAGAAGGATATCTCAAAACACGTTCCTATGTAGATAATAATAATCAAAATCGAAAAATCGCCGAGATCATTGCACAGAAAATATCTTTTCTGGAAAAATCTGATTTCAAAGCAGAAAAAATTGAAGAACCTTCAAACACCGAAACAAAAGCACCGGCAGCAAATGCAACAGATGACGATGTTCCATTTTAAAGAATTCATAGGAGAAAAACAATGGAAGAAAAAATAGAAAAAAAAGAACAAGTTGAATCTAAGCCAAGTCCGAATACTGATTCTCCAAATATCAGGAAAACTCCTTATAAAAGATCTTCATCCAGACCTTCCAAACCAAGTTACGTAAAGAAAAACTTCTTTTTTAAAAAGAAGGTTTGTTTTTTCTGTAAGAACAAAGAATCTGTAATCGATTATAAAGATGTGTCTTTAATGAAAAGGTTCATTTCAGAAAGTGGCAAGATATCTCCACGCAGATTCACTGGAACCTGTACCAAGCACCAGAGAAAATTAGCAACAGAGATAAAAAAAGCACGTCAGATGGCTCTTATTCATTTTACAGATAAACATAAATAACTTATAGTGTACCTTACAGCAATTCTGGCGGCAATAATTGCTACCATATCTCCTTTTTGGGGATTGATCTTTATATTAGCATCTGGTGGAAAATACCAGGAAAGAAGATATATTTTCTTCGCTGTTTTTTCCGGTATTGTTGTAATTCTTAGTATAGTTTCCATCATTGATATCATCACGCTATCCGATCTTATTGTGGGCGTTGGGGTAACTTCTCTTTTGTTTTTCTGGAGTTTGTTCAAAACATTTAATTACATTCGAAGCATGATAATAGCCTTTTTCTTTAGCATTGCCTATTCAGTTGCACGGCAATGGATCTTCGGAAAAGCCTTTATTGAGAATGTGAATCAGGCAATCGAAC